>JBGPFV010000212.1:0-5308 GCA_041483535.1 Terriglobia bacterium
AGACATCAAGACGCTGCTCGACAATGCGATTTCGATCAAGCCGAAGCGGCAGATGTCGGTGCAGTTTTCGGGCGGCGAGCCGACCATTTCGCCCTACTTCCTGGACGCGGTCCGCTATTGCCGGCAGGTCGGCTACACCAGCGTGCAGGCGGCCACCAACGGCATCGAGTTCGCCAAGTCGAAGGAGTTCTGCAAGCAGGCGGCGGAAGCCGGCCTGCGTTATGCCTATCTGCAGTTCGACGGCATCGGCAACGCCGCCAACGCGCACCGCAAGGTGGGCAACCTGTTCGATGTGAAGCTGAAGGCCATCGAGAACCTGCACAACGCGGGTGTCGAGATCGTGCCCGTCATCACCATCGTCAACGGCATCAATAACGAGCAGGTCGGACGCATCATCAAATTCGCTTTGGACAATCCCAAGCGGATCGGGTTCCTGTCGTTCCAGCCGGTGTCTTTCACCGGCAGGGACGAGGCCATCACCGACGAGCGCCGCCAGGCCCAGCGCTACACCCTGTCCCACCTGGCCCACGACGTGAAGAACCAGACCGGCATGGGCGAGCCCGCCCGCGACTGGTTCCCCATTTCGTTCATGAGCACCTTCTCCGACTGGGCCGACGTCATGCACGCCAACGACGCGGATAACAACTGGGGACAGTTGAGCTGCGGCTGCCATCCCAATTGCGGCACCGGCATGGCCGTCATGATCGACAAGGAGACCAAGGAAGCCGTTCCCGTCACCGCCTTCTTGCACGGCGATCAGTTCGCCAAAGACGTCGCCAAGGTTACCGACGCCGGTCGCGGCAAATTCCTCACCGCCTTCGGCATGGCGCTGGCGCTGATGAAGAACTACGACCCGTTCCAGTCGCCCACCCACTTCAAGATGACCGACCTGCTCAAGAAGTTCGACAAGAACTTCAATGCTACGGGCAAGAATTATGGCAAGGTGGGTCCGGACCGCACCCTTGACGACGTGATGAAGCGGCGGCAGGACCGGTGGAACTTCCTGTTTATCGCCGGGATGTGGTTCCAGGATTTGTTCAACTACGACTTCCGGCGCACCGAGCAGTGCATCATTCCGTATGCGACGCAGGAAGGCGAGATCAGCTTCTGCGCCTATAACACGGGCGTGGGCTGGCGCAACATCATCGAGAAGATGCACATGACTTCGACACTGACCAAGTGGTACGAAGAGCATGGACGCCATGAGATCTTCGCGGGCGGCAAGAAGGTCAAGATGGAAGACGAAACGCACGCCCTGTACCTGCGCGACGCAATCGTGACCAACGAAGTGCAGCACGATCTCGACAAGCTGGGCATTGCGAAGACGGCGCGCGAGGAAAAGGCGCGGGCCCGCGACAAGAAGGCCGAGAGCGTCAGAGTTGATAACCGGGTCAAGAACGATGCGGCCTACGACGCGCGCATGGCGCAACTCTATCGGGAAGTCGTGCTGAAAGAGAAGCCGGCCACGTCGAATGAAGGCGGATTCATTCCGCTGGGCGCGATTACGGCCGCGCTCGCTCCGGCCAATGGGAATGGCGCCGCGAAACAGAGAGAAACTGAAGAAGTTGGCGAACCGGTGGCGGGAGACTAGTACCGCGACCGCGCGATAAGTCACCGGCAACCTCTCAGGGGCCGCTCAAAACGAGCGGCCTTTTGTTTTGGCTTCGCCCCGCCGGAGACGTGTTCGACCCGGCGCTGCGGTATGCTTTCCGACATGTCTTCGCGGCAATTGCCGGCTGGGGATGGCGCGCTGATCCAGATCGTGGACGCGGCTTTGGCCGATGCCGCGCGCCGCAGCGGCGATTGGTTGGTGTGTCGTCCGGGTTGCACGCAGTGCTGCGTGGGTGTGTTCGCCATCCATCAACTGGACGCGGTCCGGTTACAGCAAGGGTTGGCTCGTCTGGAAAAAACAGACCCGCAGCGGGCGCGGCGGGTTCGCGAGCGGGCGCGGGAGTCGGTCGAACGGTTGTCGGCGGAGTTCCCCGGTGATGCTAAAACGGGCGTGCTCGATGCGGCCGTGTTTGACGAAGGCTCGGAGGCGGAAGGGCGCTTCGCGGAGTTTGCCAACGATGAGCCGTGTCCGGTGCTCGATCCGGTGACGGGATTGTGCGATCTTTACGACGCCAGGCCGATGACGTGCCGCACGTTTGGTCCCCCGCTGCGATCCGAAGTGCGATCCGAAGGCGGCCTCGGAGTCTGCGAATTGTGTTTTCACGGCGCGACGGACGAACAGATTGCCGCCTGTGAGATGGTCGTCGACCCCGACGATCTGGAATCCCAGTTACTTGCGAAACTGGAGAAGACGCCGGGTCCGCTTGGGCGAACGATGGTTGCGTTTTGCATGAAGTGAAAGAACGGAGTTGAATGAGACTTCCGCGCGAACGGCAGTGGTGAAGCTTCATTGCCTTGCGTGGTACCAGCGGCGCACGGCCACGACCGACCAGATGGCTTCGACCACTCCAAAAGGCCACGCGCCTTGTAAGAAACCATACGCCGAGCCGAGCGCGCAGGAACCCGCGAACGCCAGGATGAACCATGAACTGCGGTTCTCCAGGGCATAGGTGACCAGCATCGCCGTCACCGCGAACAATCCGAATAGCGTCAGCATGTTCACTGGCAGGCGTCTCCCGGCGCGCACCCCACGATTTGCGCCGTGAATCATCTTACCAATTCTTGCTGGCGCACATTTACGGTACCCTCGAACTGTTCATTTCGGCGGCGAGACGCCGGACAGAGAGTCGAAGGGGCCCGCGCCACATGGGCTATGGCTGACATGGCCGGAAGTTCAGGAAGTACTGGGATGTCTGCTGGGTGGAACGGGCCGGGTGAAAACCCGTGCGCAGATGGGCTTGCGGTTATTCCCCTTCCTTTAGGGAGGAGAGGTTAAAATGGATAATTCCGCCCGGCTTGCTCAGGGCAATGTGGTGAAAGTCGAGCTGGGGTTGCACCTACGGCACGTTTCATGATTTGTCATCCTACGATGATTTGTCATCCTGACCCTGAGCGCAGTCGAAGGGGAAGGACCTGCGTTTTGCTGCGACCTGCAGATCCTTCGCTCGCTCATGATGACAAAGTCAGAAAAAGGCGCGGCGGAAATTGATTCGTGGAACCTCTGAACAATCTCGATGGAGGATCGGTGCGGACTTCGTCTGCCGTTGCCTCGCCGCCTCGCCGTCCGCGCCCCTCGTCGCCCGTTTACTGGCGGGTGGAGGGAAGTCTGCTGGAGCTGACCACGGTTCGTCCCATCGCGTTTTTTACCTGGAACAGCCAGACCTATATCGCGCGGGCGGCGCGTCGCACCTTGGTGCTCGTGATGGCGCTGCTGCGTCCATTTTTGTATGCGGCCAACCGCATCGCCGCCACTCGCATCGTGCACGCCGTGCTGCGCGGCATTACGCGCGACCGCCTCGATCTGCTGGGCGAAGAGGAATTCGAATACAAGCTGAAGCCGCTGCTCAAAGAAGAAGGCGTGCGGCACTTGAAGGCGTTGCAGGCCACAGGCGTGGATGTGGTGCTGGTGAGCCAGGGGTTGGAGCATGTGATGCGTCCGCTGGCACGGCATCTGGGAGTGCGCTGGATGATTGCGAACCGCCTCGATTTCCGCGATGGAGTTGCCACCGGACGGCTGCTGAGTCCGGTGATCCGGCCGCGGGGATTGTTTGCGCGCATTCGTGAAGCGGGTCCCGACGGGCAGCAGAGTCCGGCGCGATGGGTGCGCGCTTTAGGGTTGCGCGGTCCGAAGGCGCTGGCCTCGGCGATTGTGCCGGCGGTGCGGGTGGAAGCGCCGCGCGTTCGCCCAATTGTGTATTTCAACGAAACGCGGTATCCCGCGCCGTTTTCGGTGCGCAAGGCACTGGGCGGAAAGCGCGTCCTGCTGATCGGCGTCACCGGATTTATCGGCAAAGTTTGGCTGGCGAATACCCTAATGGATCTACCCGAGATCGGGAAACTCTATCTGCTGATCCGGCGCCAGAAGTCGAGTCCGGCACAGAAGCGCTTCGAGAAGATGATGGAGGAATCGCCGGTTTTCGATCCTCTGTTTGAGAAATACGGCGACCGCCTGGGCGCTCTGCTCGCGGAAAAGGTTGAGGTGGTGGAGGGCGATGTTTCGCAGCCCGGCGTGGGGCTCGATTCCGAGACGGCGGCGCGCTTGCGCAAGCATCTCGATCTGATCGTCAACAGCTCGGGACTGACCGATTTCAATCCCGATCTGCGGGACGCGTTGGCGGTGAATGTGGATTCGACCTATCACCTGATCGAATTCATTCGCGAGTCGGATCACGCGGCCTTGCTGCATCTTTCCACTTGCTATGTCGCTGGACAGCGCGATGGGCGGGTGAGTGAGCGGGTGCGTCCGAATTACACGCCGACGCACAGGAAGGACTTCGACGCGGAAAAAGAGTGGTATCGCCTGCACGATCTGGTGGAGTCGGCGGAAGCGCGGGCGGAAGGACCGGAAGTCACCGAGGAATTGAAGAAGCAGGCGCTGAGGAAAGAGCACGCGGCGAAAGGGCTGAGTGGGCCGGCGCTGGAAATCCAGGTGCGCAAAAATCGGGTTCGCTGGCTGAAAACTTATCTGACGGAAGAGGCCACCCGGCGCGCGAAGGAACTGGGCTGGCCGAATACTTACACGTTCACCAAGAGCCTGGCGGAATCGCTGATTGCCAAGCATGGCGCGGGGCTGCCGATTGCAATTGTGCGTCCGTCGATTGTTGAGACCTCGGTCGCCAAGCCGTTTCGCGGCTGGAATGAGGGCATCAATACCTCGGCATCGCTGTCGTATCTGCTGGGTACGGCGTTCCGGCAACTGCCTTCGAACGAACGCAAGCGGCTGGATATTATTCCGGTGGATGCGGTGTGCGCCGGGATGACGCTGATTGGAGCGGCCTTGGTGGAGCGGCGGCACGATCCGCTGTACCAACTGGCGACGTCGGTTACCAATCCCTGCGACATGGGGCGGTCGATTGAGTTGACCAGCCTGGGACACCGGCGTCACTATCGGGCGCAGGAAGGTCTAGAGTACTGGCTGCGTTTGCGCATGGATGCGATTCCGGTTTCGAAACAGCGGTACACGCGGATGTCGGCGCCGGCGCAGAAGGCGATTATCCAGTCGATTCAGCGGGTGATGTCGCCGCTGCCATCTGCGATGACGAAGCCGCTCGCCAAGACCGAGCGCAGCCTGGAGCGCGTGGAGAAATTGGTAGGCCTGTTCGAGCCGTTTATTCTTCACAACGAACATGACTTTGTCGCCGATAATGTGGAGAAGTTGTCGCAAGCGCTCACTCCAGAAGAGAAAGAAGTTTTCGGG
>JBGPFV010000213.1:0-5305 GCA_041483535.1 Terriglobia bacterium
CGGTCAAGTAGCGTGACGAAACGCGGGGAAGCAAGAAGAAGATCAGGAAACTCCCGGCCAGGATCATCAGCATCAGCGCCGGAGCAATCGCCAGCAGAGCGTAGGCCATGCGCTGGGTTGGCGAGGCAGAGTGGGGCGAGGCCGCGCGTGGATCCTGTGCGTGCGTTGGTTCGCCGGCGACGGAGTGCTGCATTTCCATCAGCACAAAAGCGACGATTGCAAGCAACATGAAAGCGGCAAAAGAAAACAGAAACACGCTGCCGACCGTAAGCACGGAGGCGGCCAGCACCATCAGAAACGAGAGCACCGCGAGCGTGTAATGGTCGCGCGTCCGCTGCAGCGAGAAGAGCCGGACGACCATGGCGAAGAGCACAAGGTGAACGCTGGCTGCCAGAAAACCGCGGGAAAGAAAAAAGTAATCGGCCAGATAGATGAAGACGTAAATCAGTGTCAGAACGGTGGTCCAGCGTTCCGGGATGACAAACTCGCGCCGCGTCAGAAGTTGGACTCCGCGGAGCCCGAGCGCCAGTCCCACTAGAACTACTGCCGGCAGGTCCAGCCCTCCAGTCGAGGCCAGCGTGCCGAAGCCGCTGAGCACAAGCAGATAAAGGGCAACATTAAAGTAGCGCTCGATGGCCTTGGCCATGGTGATGGCGCCCGGGTTGACGGAGGCTTCAGTCACAAGACGCTTCTATTGTTGGCGAAACCGGCGCGGAAGGGAAGTGTCCGCGGTAACAAGGCGACTTAGCAGTCTGGGGACCGATTTCTTCTCCTGCAATTTGTGTTTGTGTTTACAATACCTGCCCATGGACTACCTTTTGAAAACTGAACCCACGGTGTATTCCTTCGCGGATCTTGAGCGGGAGAAGGCCACGATTTGGGATGGGGTGACAAATCCGGCGGCGGTGAAGCATCTGCGCGAAATGAAGCCGGGTGAGCGATTGGTGATTTACCACACCGGGGACGAGAAGAGCGCGGTAGGAACGGCGTCGGTGATAGCCGTGGATGCGAGCGATCCGAGAAATCCGCAGGTGAAGATCAAAGTTGGGAAGGCGATCGCAAAAGCAAAGACGCTGGCAGAAATCAAGGCGCGGGCGTCTTTTGCGGAATCTCCGCTGGTGAGGCAGGGACGATTGAGCGTAGTGCCGCTGACTGTGGCACAGTACGGCTGGCTGGTCGGAGAGTGAATTCAACTTTCTCACGCCATGGCTTGCCAATGGAGGGACGGGCGTCTCGCCCGTCCAGCCGGGCGGGGACGCCCGGCTCTCCACCGTAGGACTCATGACGCCTACTGCTTTCCCATTATTGACCCACCCGTCTGCATCCCTATAATCGCTCCACTTAATCCTGGGTGAAATTTCTTCGGGGCACCCTGACGTGGGGCAGGTCAATGCGAGCATCTTTTGTACTGGTGTGTCTTCTAGGGCTAGCACTGCCCGTGATCGGTCAGAGCAATTACGCGGTGGTTACCGGAACGGTCACGGATTCGCAATCTCTTCCGATTGCCCGAGCTACGGTTCAGTTCAAGGCCCTGAGCACGGGTGCGATTCGCGTGCTCGCTACCAACGACCAGGGATTATTCTTCGCTCCCGCGCTTCCGCCCGACGACTATGAGCTAACCACGGAGTCTACGGGGTTTGCCACGGTGAAGCAGGCCTTGCATCTGGAAGTAGGGGAGAAATTGGCGATCGACGTCGGACTCAAGGTCGGCGCGGTGAAAGAAGGTGTGCAGGTGAGCGCGGCGGCTGATGTTTTGCGGACCACCGATGCCAGCGTGGGCGAGGTGGTGGAACGGCAGTCGGTCCAGGAACTTCCGCTGAATGGCCGCATGTTAGTGGATCTTGTGCTGACCGTGCCGGGTGCGCACGTGGGTTTTGGCGCGCAAACGGGGGAAACGAATCCGCTGTATTGGCGGCCCGGACAGCGGTCGGCCATTGTGATTGGGGGCAGCCGCCCGAATGCCAACTTCTTCTTACTCGACGGCGCGACGAACACCGATCCGACGTTCAACACGCAAAACCTGAGTCCGTCTCCTGACGCGGTCATGGAGTTCCAGGTTGAAACCAGCAGTTACACGGCCGACATGGGCGGAGCAGGCGGTGGACAGATCAATATCGTAACGCGCGGTGGCACTAATCAGTATCACGGAACCGCGTATGAATTCCTGCGGAACGGCGCGATGGACGCGACTACGTTTGGGTCGATGGGAAACAATCACCTGGTGCAAAACAATTTTGGCGCGTCGTTTGGCGGGCCGCTGCTGGGAAAAGATAAGAAAACTTTCTTCTTCCTCAATTATGAGGGGTTACGCCTCGCGCAAGCAGACGCGCAGACGTTGACGGTTCCGACCGCGGACGAAATTGGGGGCAACTTCAGCATGAGCAACACCAAGATTTACGATCCGACAACGGCCGTTGCGAACCCGAACTACGATCCCACCAAGCCCACCGGGCCTAACAATTTCCCCTACACGCGCAGCCAGTTTCCCAATAACCAGATTCCTTCGGATCGGATTAACACGCAACTGGAAGCGTTTCTGATGCAGTATCTGCCGATGCCGAACATGACGATGGGGACCGGTTCGGGAGTAGATTCCAATAACTATCTCGACATCCGCAACGAAAATCACAGTCAGGATCAGGGTACCGCGCGCGTGGACCACGTGTTCCAGAACCACGACACCGTCTTCGGACGTTACTCCGTGGGCTCTGAACACGGGTTTTCGCCGAGCAGCGGAATGACGTCGACTACGGAAAACCTGCCCGGCTTTGGCGCGAATTTCGACAACCTGTCGCAGCAAGCGGTGACCACCTGGAACCACGCGTTCTCCAGCAGCCGGTTGAACACGGTCTCGCTGGCGTTTTCGCGTCTCGCGATGGACCGGACTTCACAGAACGATGGAGTAAATAACATAGTGGCGCAGCTTGGGATTCAGGGCGTCGGCTTCGGTGGGCCGGGCGCCTGGGGTGCGCCCTGGTTCGCGGCGCAAGGTTATACCGGCATCGGAGATACTTTCGCGGCCACGCCCATGCACGCCTGGGATACAACCGCGGAACTCAGAGATACATTTGCCTGGCAACGAGGACGCCACGGCATGAAATTCGGCGGCGATTTTCGCCGTTACATCTGGCCCATGTGGGGCTTCTTCCAAAACCGCGGCTATTACCAGTACACCACCGGCTATACGACGGAATTCGGATTCAATGACGGCAGCGGATCGGGCCTGGCCAGCCTGCTGCTGAGCCTGCCGACGGTAAAACAACGCCAAGCCGGGGTGCCGCAGATGAACCTGCGCAACTGGGGATGGGACGCATTCGCCGAAGACAGTTGGCAGGTTACATCGACCACGACCGTGAATTTCGGGTTGCGGTATGAATACACCAGCCCGCTCTACGATCGCGACAACACCAACTCAAACCTGATATTCCAGGGCGGCGTGCCGGAGGTCTTCATCGGCGGTGAGCAGGGATATCCGAAGGGATTGCTGTATTCGAACAAACATAACTTTGCGCCGCGCATTGGAATCGCGAAGAACCTGCCCAGGGCGGGAATTGTCTTCCGCGCCGCGTACGGCATTTTCTTTACGCCCGTGGACGAGAACACGTGGTGCAATCAGCGCCACAACGTGCCCTATGTCTTTCCGGAAACGCAGCAGGCCGACAACTTCACGCCGCCCACGGCCCTATTTACCAGCGGCATGAATTTCGGTACGCCGGTACTCGGAAACGGCACGTTGAAGCCAACCACGGTGAGCTTCACTGCGTTCGATCCCAACGCGCCCGCGCAATACGTGCAGCAGTGGAACACGCAACTGGAGAAGAGCTTTAGCGGCAACACTACGCTGGCCGTGGGCTATTTAGGCGCGCGAGGATTTCACCTGCAGCGGGCTCACCTGATCAACAATGCTCCTCCGGGACCGGGCCCCATCGGACCGCGGCGACCCTTCCCGACGCTTGCCTTTGTTAATGGCACGGTGCTCACGCCCAGCAGCGATCCCGAGGCCATTATCCAGAGTCAGACTTTTCCCGTGAGCACCATCAACCGGCTGGAAGACACGGCGCAGAGTTGGTATGACGCGGGCTACGTGAACCTGCGTCGCAGGTATTCCCACGGGCTCAGCTTCCTGGCGAACTACACGTTTTCGAAGACCTTGACCAATGCGCCCGACTTCCGCTCTCCCATGGATGAAGCCGCGATTCCGCAGAACAACAGCGACCTGGCGGCGGAGAAAGGGCCAGGTTGCGACGTGCGGCACCGCTTCGCACTGAGCAGCGTGTTCGACATTCCGGCTTATGCCGCGTCGGCCTGGACTCGTATGATTACCGAGCACTGGCATTTCACCACCATCTACCAGGCGCAATCCGGAATGCCTCTTACTATCTCCGTGTTCGGAGACACCGCAAATTCTGGCACGGTGTTGGGAGAGAACCCGATCCGCGCCAACGTCACCGGCCAGCCCGTCTTCGGTCCGGGCACGCGCACGGCCAACAAATGGTTCAACCCGGCAGCCTTCGCGGCGCCGCCCGCGTACACGTTTGGCAATGCGGGACGGAACTCGGTTTACGGTTCTCCCATGCAGACCCTCGACTTCGCGCTGGCGCGCACGTTCCGCCTCACCGAGAAGGCCAGCTTCCAGTTTCGGGGTGAGGCCTTCAACGCGCTGAATAAGGTCAATCTGGGAACGCCGAACCGCTTCGTGAATACTCCGCAGTTCGGCACGATCACGATGGCCATGACGCCGGGACGGGAAATTCAGTTGAGCGCGAGGGTGTCGTTCTGAGTGCTCTCTGAATTTTCGCGAACCATCTAGTCGGAGTCCCCCCGAGGAGCAACAGCTAAGGTTGTGCGCGATAAACCGTGATGCCACCTACCATGGTCCACAAAACCTTGGTATCTTTCAGTTCCTCGGGTGGCACGGCCAAAAGGTCACGATCGACCAGCACAAGATCCGCTTGCATACCCGGCGCTAGCGATCCGATTTTGTCCGGCTGGTTTAACGCGCGCGCCGAATTGCGGGTATAGGCGTAAAGCATCGCTTCGCGCGGCATGCATTGAGCGGCATCGAGCACGCCTTCCGGTCCCTTGCGGGTTTCGGCCTGGTAGATCGCGGCAAATACATTCGGGCTGGAAACGGGCCAGTCACTTGCCCCCGAGATGATGGCGTCGGCATCCAGAAGCGAGCGGGCCGGATACTGCCAACGGTACAACTCCGGGTCGAGGTACGGTTTGAGCAGTTCAATCGTGTCCGGTTCCGCGGACGCCCACAATAGCTGGAGCGCCGCGATGACGCCAAGCTGCCGGAAGC
>JBGPFV010000214.1:0-5300 GCA_041483535.1 Terriglobia bacterium
CTCCGCGGCCTGCCCCTAACCTCTTCGGCGCGCGTTGATTAAGTTCGTCGGCCCGAGTCACGACCCGAGTTTGAGCAGTGCCTCCCGGAAGCGTTCGTGCCGCTCGGTGAGGTGAAGATAAAACATTTCGTCGGCTTTGGATTTGCTGCGAATGATTCGGACCAGCGCCTCTTTTTCGTCGCGCGTCCAGGATGTGAGGTCGGGAACCATGGCCAGCGTCAGCGCAAAATTTCCGAAGTTGACGTGGTCGGAGTCGGTCCATGAAGACAGGTCCAGGCTGAGAATCCGCGAGACGCTTCGCGCCGATTCCTTGCGCATGCGGCCGCTGTCAGCTTGAAACTCTCGCGCCATTCGCCGATTCACTCGCAAACCAATATTGCGCGTACTGAAGCGGTCCCAGGCTCCGCGCTCGCTGCCGGGCAACTCGTAGAACACGTGCCCAGATGCGAGGCGGCGCAAGGTTCGGGCGGGCGTGCGGTATTTCGGATCGGCGGCAATCTTGCCTTCTTCGCGCTCCGCCAATTTTTGCAACTCCGGGCGTCCCGGCCGGAAGCCGAGCTTTCGATAAAACCAGAACGCGCCCGACTCGATCGCCTCCTCGTTGTCATGGCCGAGCTGATACGGATAAACCGAGATGCACGTGGTTCCCATCAGGTGACACAGGCAGCGCAACACTCGCGCGTAGATCCATCCCGCTTCGCCGCCGCGGAAGGTGTAGAAGGTGTTGAAGCCGACTTCCATCCACTCGCAGAGCCCGATGGCTTCGATGTAGTTGATGGGCACGCCGTTCTTCAGCGTCAATCCCGCGACGTAGGCGCGCAGCGGCAAGCGGCGATCTGGCGGCAGGTTCCAGAGGTAGATGGTCACTCCTCGTCCCACCTCGGCCCGCACCACCGACCGCGGATCGCCCAGCGTGGTGCCGTAAAGTTCGCGGTAGCGCACCAGCATGACCTCGCGGATCAGGTCCATGACTTGCTCGCCGTGGCGGCGTGAAAGCTTCGTCAGTTGCACTGGAGGCCGTGCTAGCTCGTCGGCCAGCGACACCTGGCTCCGGCTAAGCAGCGGCTCGCTGTGATAAAAAACGCTCGGAACCGGCTTCCAGTTTCGCGTCCGCGCGATGACGGAGTTCGCGAGATTCCAGCGCAAGGGCACGCGCAAGGATTCGTAGAGTTCAGCTTTTTGTTGAGGCGGCAGCGGCAACTGATCAAAGCGTTGCATTAGCCACGCCGGACTGGCATGCTTCTTTCCTCCAGCCGTCTCCAGCCAGCGCCGCCAGGGCGTGTCGGCCTCAACATATGCGTCGTCCTCGAGCAAGGGCATGAAGCGCGGGCCGGTGGCGCCTAACTCTCGTCCTGGGTCGTAGTCTTGCCACGCGATTTCGACTTGGTTGGGCATGCGCTTCATGAGCCAGCGCGCAACCTCGAAGCTGAGTGTGTCTTCCATCTGGGTGCCGGCAATGCCGGAAACCTCGATGGGCTCGAAGTCGGCCATGTCGGCGCCGGCTTTGCGTAATGCTTCCACTTTGTTGTGGAAACTATTGAGAATGCGCCCTATAGCGCGAATCACGGCTGACCCTTGCGGAAAGGCACGCAGAAAAAGTAATGCTTCATGGAAGCGGATTAGCGAAGCCGTGTCGGCAAAGCGTGCGGCGTCGAGGCGTTGCAGTAACTTCACGACGCGAGCGGTTTCGTGTTGGCCGAAGCGATAGCGGCACGCTTCAAGCTGGGTGAGTTGGCGATCGAGCGCGTTCGTGGCCATGGCAGTCCCGACAAGGGTACCTCATACCTTGCCCGCAAATCATTACCTCACCGATGAGCGCGATGGCTGCGGAGAGAAGCCAAGGCATCTGTCAGCCATGCTATAATCCGTATTCGCCTGAACGTTTTACGTCGAGGCTGATCCTGTGATTTCCTTCGCGGGCGGACCCGTAATTCCTAGAATCAGCGCAATTCAAGTATGCTAGAGATGAGGTAGAGCTATGTCCGGCCATTCGAAATGGGCAACCATCAAGCACAAGAAGGGCGCGCTCGACGCCAAGCGCGGCAAGATCTTTACCCGCCTCATCAAGGAAATCGCGATGGCGGCCAAGTCGGGCGGCGATCCCGACATGAACCCGCGCCTGCGCACGGCGATCCTGGCGGCGAAGTCCGAGAACATGCCCGCCGACAACATCAAGCGCGCCATCCAGCGCGGCACCGGCGAACTGCCGGGCGCGAACTACGAAGAATTTGTGCTGGAGGGCTACGGCCCGGGCGGTGTCGCTTTGCTGGCGGAAATTTCCACCGACAACCGCAATCGCACGGTGAGTGAAATCCGGCACGTGTTCGGCAAGAACAACGGCAACATGGCCGAAGCGGGCGCGGTCTCGTGGATGTTCCACAAGAAGGGCGACATCATCGTTCCCAAGTCGGCGGCCAAGGAAGACGACCTGATGAACATCATCCTGGAATCGGGCGGTGAGGATTTGAAGGACGATGGCGAGAACTGGGAAATCCTGACCGACACTTCCGCCTACGAAGGCGTGTTGGAGGCGGTGAAGAAGGCCGGCATTACGCCCATCGCGTCCAGCGTGGGCATGATTCCACAGAACTATATCAAGCTGGAAGGGCAACAGGCCACGCAGATGATCCGGTTGATGGAGGCGCTCGAAGATTGCGACGACGTGCAGAACGTGCATGCCAACTTCGATATCGACCAGAAGCTGTTGGAAGAGGTTGCGGGCTGAGTTGGCCGCTGGAGCTTCCATTCAAGGAACGCGGGGGACCCCGCCCGAGCTGTGATTAAGTCACAATTTCAAGGATGAGGAGGCGGGATGCAGCTACGCCTGGAGAGCCGCCCGGTCGGCGATGTCCTGGTCATTCAGTGCCACGGACGAATCGTGGCCGGGAATGAAGTCTATACCTTGCACGCTTTCGTTGGAGACTCCATCGTGAAGTATGGCGACGTCGTGCTGCAACTCGACCAGGTAGAGTTCGTCGACAGCAGTGGATTGGGAGCGATGGTGCGCCTGGTGCAAGCCGCACGAGCCAAGGGAGGAGACCTCAAACTCAGCGGAGTGCCACCGAAGATTCGCAAAACGCTGGAAATGACCAACCTGCTTTCGCAATTTGAAACTTACGATTCGGTCGAAGAAGCGATCACGGCGGCCTATTTAGGCTCGCGCTATTCGCGGGGAAAAACCGGGGACGCCCGGCCACGCATGCTTTGCGTGTGCGAGTCGACAGATGTGGGCACGTTCCTGCGGGAGGTGTTGTGCGGCGCCGGATACAACGCCATGACCACGGCGAGCGTCGACGACGCCAGAATCCTGCTCAAGGCAACGAAGGCGAAACTGGTGGTGGTTTCCGCGCGCCTGCAATCCGTGTATGGCAAACCAACTCGCAAGGCGTTGGAGGAAATCGATCCGGCCGTCTCTCTCCTCATTTTGGACGAGAACTTTGCCAGCCAAGATCCCGGAGAGGCGGCAGCGGAACTGCTGAGCGGCGTTGGCAGCCGGTTGGCAACTCCGGAATAACCATCGGAGCGGATCGGTTACCGCTCAAGCCGTACTCCTCTGGACACAAAATCCAGATTCAAATGCCAGAACCGCCTTTCCGCGGTTTTTTGCCGACGCATTCGAATGTGTGGCCTGACATACGCGCAATCGCGCGCCATCGTTTCAGTTCCGCCGAACTTTTCAACACCGCTGAGGAAAAGTTTGTGGAAAAGCGGGAACTTATTCCTGTAACCTTCTGTTAACGAAACCGGTTCAACATTCTGCACCGCATCGGGTGCTAGCGGGCATCGTGATGCAATTCAGGGTTCGTATCAGGGGGTGCCTTCAGGCACGCCGTAAGTGCTGCATGATGCGAGCGCCTTTGGGCGCGGTAGCCGGAGAATGGAGTCCGCGCCTAGCCCCTGAAGGGGCAATCAATTTCGAGAACTGATGACCTCGCTAAAGCAATGCCTGATACGGAGGTAGCGTTCAGCCGAAGGTTCGCCCGCGAAGATCTGATCTGCGTGAAGATACGTCTCGACAAGTTGCTGGTGGAGCGAGGCCTGGCGCCGTCGCGCCCGCGGGCGCAGGCTCTCATCCTGGCTGGAAAAGTTCTGGTTAACGAGCAGAAGATCGAAAAGGCCGGGGCGGCGGTTGACTCTACCTCCACGCTGCGCCTGCTGGGCGAGGATCTTCGCTACGTCAGCCGCGGCGGGCTTAAGTTGGAGAAGGCGCTGGAGCATTGGCGAATCGATCTCGAGGGCAAAGTCTGTCTCGACGTGGGCGCGTCCACGGGAGGCTTCAGCGACTGCATGTTGCAGCATGGCGCGGCCAAGGTGATTGCCGTGGATACCGGGTATGGCCAGATGGATTTCGGGCTGCGCAACGATCCGCGCATTCGGCTTCTGGAGAAAACCAATGCCCGCTATCTGGAGCCCGGCGACGTTGGCGAGAATGTGGACTTCATGGCCATGGATGTCTCGTTCATCTCCGCCACTCTGGTGCTGCCCGCGGTGATTCGCGCCGCCTCGTCTTACCCGAGCCTGACGCCCAATCTGCCTCGCCAAATTGTGGTGTTGGTGAAACCGCAATTTGAAGCGGGCAGGGAACTGGTGGGTAAAGGCGGAATCGTGCGCGACGAAACGGCACAGCGGGCGGCCGTAGCCAGGGTAGAGGCGGCGCTCACGGAACTTGGGTGCGCACGCGCCGAGTGGATCGAGTCTCCAATTCTGGGTGGCGAAGGCAATCGCGAATTTCTGCTCCACGCCGAGTTTTCGCCGCCTGCCGTCCGGTGATTCTGTACAATCGGGAGTCCGATGTCAGAAGCAATGTCAGAAGAGACGCTCGAAGACATGTCCGAGTCCGCCCAGAGTTCAACCCGCCAGAAAACCGTTGCCATCGTTTCGAAGCCGGACCGTCCCGAGTTGCGAGAAGTGCTGCCGAAGCTTGAAAAATGGCTCGAGCAGCGAAATTATGCGGTGGTGATGGACCGGGAAAGCGCAGCCTATTTTTCGGGGTCCGAGGTGATGCCGCGGACCGAGTTGGCTGCGCGGTCGCCGCATCTGGCGCTAGTGCTCGGGGGAGACGGTACTCTACTTTCGGCGGCGCGCGCCGTGGCGAAAGTCGGAACGCTGATTCTCGGCGTCAACCTGGGCACGCTCGGATTCTTGACCGAGCTTCCACTGGCCGATCTGTATCCCGCGCTGGAGGCAATCGAGAAAGGGCACTACGTGGTCGACAGCCGCTCCATGCTGCGTTGCTTGCTGGTGCGGGGAGGCGAGGTTCTGGCCACGCACACCGCTTTGAACGAGTTGGTGGTGAGCAA
>JBGPFV010000215.1:0-5286 GCA_041483535.1 Terriglobia bacterium
CCCGCTGGTGTCCGCTCCCCACCAAAGTTCCTGCTTACCAAAAGTGAGCTGCCAATCCTTAAGTTGAATTCCCACGTAACCTTCCAACAAATCCATCCGATCTGTGGTTGGAACAAGGGCACCTGGTGGAGGCGCCGGAACATGATCGACGGCTGAAATGACTTGGCCAGCTTGATCGGGTAGCCCAGGAGCAGATGGTGCATGCTGGTATTCACCGCGAACATAGAATGAAAACGGACCAGCAACGGCATGAGTGGAAATACCCGTTACATCATTAAAACCATGACTGTAGGGACGGCCATAGTCATTGATGAGTGTCTGACCGAAGTGATAGCCGTCTCGCAGGGGCGTCCCGGAAATCCCGGTGAAACGCGTATACACAGAATCGAGAGTAACTCCCAGATTTGTGTCTCCGTCCAAGCGCCGGGACTCGTCGACAAACTCACTTCTCAGTGCGACAACTAGCTTCTGCGCCGCGTTGTCTTCCTCCGCGTCACTATCCTGCATGTTCTCATTGGCTTCTTCGAGCAGTTGTGCAATCTGCATTCGGGTCCAGGGACGCATTCCCAGGTAGGCGGTCTGCACGTGCCCCAAGGCTGTCAAGCGCTCCAGTGCTGGATAGACCCAGCTATCCAGCGGCATGTACGGCGACCCCATATTCGCCGGATTGCGAACCTTCTCCCCATTATCAGAGCCTTCATCGAATCTTCCCCATCCCTCCCCGCCCAGTTCGGGGTCGTGATGAGCGCGATAGATCTGGCGCGCAAAGTACCATCCAAGAGCGCTGCCAACGACAACATCGGACGAGAAGTGTTGCTTGCCGGTAACGCGTGTCAGCGTCACCGCAGACGCCAGGCCGTACACAGCGATCTTCGTCAGGGTCCCTGGATATTCATGCGCGATCACGCTCGCTACCGACCATGCAATCGCGGAGTGCTCGGAGGGGAACGACGCCCCTCCGTAAGAAAATGTCCCATTTCCGTGATCTTCAAGCGGCCGGGGACGCTGGGAAATGGTTTTGAACAGATACGCCACTGCCGTGCTGTTCAGGGCCGCCTCGCCGGCGAGAAACCCGGTTTCGCGCAGATGATCATTGTGGACGAAATTCCCCCAGAAATAGGAAGCGCCGGCGGCTCCGATGAGCGAATAGGTGGCGTAATCGGAAATATTCACGCTTCGGTTGATCTGCGAAGTGCTGCTCGGAACCTGGCGGGAGATCCAGGCGTCGCCCGCTATCAGTCCTCCCGTAAATCCGACGAACGGAAGGAAAACCTCGGCGCCTTGCCGGTCCATGTGGAATGGTGCGGTCCAGAACTGTTTTTGGTCGAACGCCAGATGCTTCATGAAGGGCGTAAAGAGCCGATTTTCTGGATCCTCTCCGGCGGGCAAGAACGTGGGCGAATTCTCGTGGGGCTTCACGCTCCGAGTCACCGGAATTGAACTGTCTCGCGATTCTGTTTTCGCATCCGGCGCGAGCGAAGGCGGCTGCGAATCGGTCTGAGCGCTGCCTTGTTCGATCGGCAAGAGAATCACAAGCATGACTGAAACGATCCAGAGCCTCATGCGCCCGGCCTAGAACGATCGCGCGACCTGAACGGCAATTCCGACGGCAGTTGCGAGCTGTGATACCTGCAGAGTGTTCTTCCACCGCGTATTCGCGCTGAAAGCTTTCTCGGGTACCACAACGATGTCGCCTGGCCGAAGTTCGGCGTGCTCCACTCCTCCAGTGAACAACCCCCCGGCGCCTCCTGCAACCGAGCCGTCAGCGCGAATCACGAATATGCCCTTCTTGTATGCCGTATTGCTCGGACCTCCAGCCTGGCCCAAATACCAGGCCGTGGACTTGCCGGGCTTGTACGCGACAGCAGTCGGGTTGTAAACGGAGCCATCGACCATGACGGATGTGGGGACCTTCGGAATGTAAATGGTGTCTCCGGCCCGCACCTGAATGTCCGCCGCAGTATTCCGCCATCGTTTTTGATTCTTGGAAATATGGATCACGAGGCGTCCTGCCGGTGGCGTGTTCTGGAGGCGCTCCATCGTCGACCGCCATTGCAGGAGCGCCGCATCCTTGGCGGCCTTCTGGTCAGGATCCGTGTCCGGAACGGCTTTCAAAGCCGGTCCTTCCTCTTCGACCTTCAGCAACAGTTCGGAGCGGTTGTGCTCCGCGAGCTCGCGAACTTGCACGCGTTCGAAAATGGCGCCATAAGGATAAGCTTCGTTCCGGAGACCTCCGGCGCGCTCGAGAATCGAACTCAACCGTTCGCCTTCCTGAATCCCGTAGGTCCCGGGATGCAGCACTTCGCCGGTCACGGTGATCGAGGCGCCCACATCTCGCCAGCCTGCCAACTGGCGAATCGTGAGAACGTCGCCGTCACGCAAACGCATGTCGGTGTCGGGTTCGCCGGCCAGTGCGCGAGCAATCTGGACGGTCTCATGCTCGCCGACCACACTTTGACCGCCTTCAACGGTATAGCGCGTCAAATCCGCACTTTCGGTAAAGGCGCCGCGCTTAAAGCCCCCAGCCGTACGAACCAACTCGGCGGCAGTCATGTCCTGCCCCAGCGGGTATTTCCCCGGACGACCCACCTCGCCTTCGATGGTGACAGTTGGCGGATCGACCTTGGCGAGATTGCGGTGGATGATCAGGCGATCCTTCGGTTCGAGCGGAATGTTGTCTTTGTCGTCGCCCGCCAGCGCCTGTGCCAGGTTGACGCTCAGCACTCTGAGCTTGTTGTCGCCGGTGCGGCGGAATATCTGCACGGAATCGGTGGACGCGTCGGAGGTTAAGCCGCCCGCCAAATACACCGCATCCCGCACACGAGTGGCGCCGTTAGTCAGATGATCGCCAGGATCGCGCACTTCTCCCGCCACCGTGATAACCGGCGGATCCTCAAAATCGAACCGCGAGAAGACGCGCACTGTGTCGAACGGCTTCAGGGAGACGGGCTGTTCTTTCGTAGTTAGAGCCTCGTCCAGATTGAAGGCGATAACCTGCGGAGTGTAGTCGGGCGGATTCAGGCGGACGATTTCGGCATGAAGCTTGGATGGTTCCGGAAGCAAATCGTTGTACGACTTGATCAGGTCAGTGATCAGCATGCCATCTCGGAAGGCGTATTTCCCCGGGCGAAAGACGTGACCTTCGAGGTAGACGGTCTTGTCGGCGTAAGGAAGGATGGGCGAGATCTTGATCTTGTCGCCGTCCTGTACCGCGAAGTCCTCCAGCGCTTTCGCCACGCTCTCCTGGTTGTTGTTTTCCGGGATATCGAGGCGCAGCATGGTGCGGCTTTCGTGCGCCTGCACGCGCTCGACATCGACGTGTCGCAGGGTGCCGGAGGTGAGGACGCCACCCGCCAGTTCCAGCACCTCGGCCAGATTCCTCTCGCCATGCAGTTCATAAATCGCGGGGCGGCGGACCATACCCTCAACCGTAATTTCAGCGCCCAGAGGCGGAGCCAGGACAGTGTCGCCCGACTGCAGCCGCTCGACACCGGAGCGAACACCGTGCAGCAGCAGATCGTAAACATCCACCTCCTGAACCAACGTGTCTCCGCGATAGTGGCGCAGAGTGCGCAATGAGCCGCGCGAAGTGGGTCCGCCGGCCGTAAATACTGCGTTCAAGGGGGTGGAGAGCGAACTGATGTCATAAGCGCCGGCGCGTTCGACATCTCCCACTACATAGACTCGAATGGTCCGCAGTCGTGCGAGCGAAACGTCGGCTTGCACATCCCGGAATTGGCTCTGCAAGCTGGTTTGCACCAACCGCTGGACATCGCCCAGGCTCCGCCCGGAGACTTGCACGGAGCCTGCCTCGGGCAACGCAATCCTTCCCTCGCGATCCACTACACGGCGCAAGCGTTGCGAAATTCCGCCCCAAAGATTAATGTTGACCCCATCGCCGGGGCCGAGCACGTAGTCTGGACCAACCGGAAGGTCCATGGGTAACTGATCGAAATTCCCGGTGCCATTGCGAAAAACGTCATCCCCGAATCGAACTAATTCGGGCGAGCGCCTGCCATATTGCGAGTACAGGTCGTAGAGCGAAGGAACGTCTGCGTAGGGGTTCACCCGGTGGCGCAGCAGGGCATGATCGGCGCGAGGGAGGGCTGGCGACGAAGTACGGTTGCGTCCCGCATCCAACGAGGCGCGTTGACCCGGAGAGTTCTGATCTTGCGGGAACACCGCCCTGCCACCAACGGAGTCTCCACCTGGCTGCGTCACCGACGGGTAAGCTGGCAATCGACTGGCGTCTGGCGCCGTCGGCTGGCCCATGGAACTGCCCAAGCCCGGTGTGATCCGCTGCTCGGAACGTGCGCGAATGAGTTCGGGCAGATCTTCGGGACGGATTCGCTCCATGGAACCCGAGCTCATTGGCATGTTGTCAACGTCGTCGGAATCCTGCATCTGGGCCTGCTCGACTGCACGCCGGCTGTCGACTTCAGGCTCCGGCTGAGTTCGGGGCGAAACTTCCGGAACCTGAGGATTGTAGGGAGGCTGCGCCAGTTGAGGGCTCACCGCTCTACGCCGTTCCGGATCGGACCAATAGCGCTCTTCCTGACTGGCACTGCGTGTCTTGGTATTTCCCGGTGTCGAACTCTCTTCTTCTCTTGTGCTGAGCGAATCACCGCTCGCCGCCGACTGGCGTTGGCGCTCTTCGGGGTTGGGCAGCGCTCGTATGTATCGTCGCTCCGACACCTCCTGAGTCGCGAGCACGCGGACGTTCTCGTCCTCACGTAGCAGGCGAAAAAGTGCTTCGTCGGTTAAATCTCGGGACTCAAGTATCCTGCCTTGCTCGAATGCTTTTCGCACCAGGAGCTTCTTCACTTCCAGCAGGAGGCCAGTTTCTTTTTGGAGAAGAGCAATCAGCTTCTCTGCGGAAAGCGATACCGTCTGCTCCGCCTGCCGCTCAGCCTGGGAACGCGATTCATCGATCGCTCGCGTACGGCCATAAACGGCGGAAGCTTGAGCGGCCGCCAAAGTGCTGCAGAAAACCAGGAAAGTTGCCAGCATTGCCGCTCTGGCGCTTGGAAATCGAGGCAGATGCAACATAGGAGTCTCTCTTAGACGAGTGGTGGAAACTAAGCTCGGTTGATTGACAAGATGTCTTTAGAGGGGTTCGACGTCGGCTTCATCCACCTCGAGCATCACCGATCGCATGATCAGTTCGATCGAGAGCACCAGGCGGAAGCCTTCTTTGCGGCGGATCATGATACCTTCCACATCCGCCAGAGGCCCCCTCTTTACGCGGACTCTCTTGCCTTGGCGCAGGTAAGGGTGAGGTTGCGG
>JBGPFV010000216.1:0-5279 GCA_041483535.1 Terriglobia bacterium
ATGTGCCCAAAGGGGGCAGCGTGCAGCGGCAGCAAAATTGTCGGCCAACCGCACCCTTGAAGTGTCCCGACTGGTTTATGGCAAAGCGAGGCCATCCGTGCTCCCGGTCGAAATGTCACCATTTCACCAAAGATCACGTGGACCCGCTGACATATTTGCTTTCTATTCGCCCTGTGGCATACTCCCTTGGAAGGTGCTGCCGAGGGCAGTTGTCGCTCGCTGAGTTCAGCCGCGGGAAAATATTAATTTTGGGCCCGGTTTTCCTGCTGTGCTCCTCATACGTCCACAGGCGGAAAAAGGTTACGATGCAACGCACTCACCTCAACATCGTGGCGACTCTGGAAACCAGCATCGGCCGTTTGCCGGCGAATATTGAAGCCGAGCGCTCCATCCTGGGCGCGGTGCTGCTGGATAATCACGCCTTCAACGATGCCGCCGAGCACCTTAAGCCGGACGACTTTTCCATTGACTCGCACCGGCGGATTTATTCGCGGATGATGGATTTGGCCGAATCTTCTCGGCCGATTGACATCATCACGCTGGTTGAGGAGCTGGAGCAAAAGAAGGATCTGCAGGCGGTCGGCGATGTTGGGTACATCTCTGGCCTGCTCGACGGCGTGCCGGACCGTCCTTCCATCGAGCATTATGTTCGAATCGTCCGCGACAAGGCTATTCTGCGCGGGCTGATCAGCGTGTCCAATACGGCCATCGCCAAGGCGAGCGAGCAGGCCGAGCCCGCCGACGAAATTCTCAACGATGCCGAAGCCGCCGTCTTCCAGCTTTCGGAGAAACGCATTGGCAATGGCTTTCAGAGTTTCAGGGAGATCTCCCGCAACTCCGGCGGGATCGACGCCCTACTGCAACGCGGCGCACGCATCACCGGACTCGCCACCCACTACACCGATCTCGACGAGATGACCAGCGGCTTCCAGAAATCGGACCTGGTGATTCTCGCGGCCCGGCCTTCGATGGGCAAGACGGCTCTGGCCATGAACATCGCCGAGAATGCCGCCATCGACGACGGCAAAGTGGTCGGCATCTTCTCGCTCGAAATGTCGAGTGAGGCGCTGCTGCAACGCCTGCTCTGTTCGCGCGCCATTGTCGATGCGCACAAGTTGCGCACCGGATCGCTGTGGGGCGACGACACTAAGAAAATCGTTCGCGCATCCGAGGAACTGGGCAACTCGCTCCTGTTCATCGACGACGCGCCCGGCGTTTCCCTTAGCGAAATGCGCGCCAAGGCCCGGCGGCTGAAACAGTCGCAAGGACGGTTGGACCTGCTCGTGGTTGACTACTTGCAGCTTATGTCGGGGGGCAGCAAGCGCTTCGAGAACCGGACGCAGGAAGTTTCGTCCATTTCCCGCGGACTGAAAGCCATTGCCAAGGAACTCGGCGTTCCGGTGCTGGCTTTGTCGCAGCTTAGCCGCGCTCCGGAAAGCCGGGGCGGCGACCACCGGCCGCAACTCTCCGATTTGCGGGAATCGGGGTCGATTGAGCAGGACGCCGACGTGGTGATGTTTATCTTCCGCGAGGAGCTCTATAAGCAGGACGACCCCGACCTCAAAGGGCGAGCCGAAATCATTGTTGCCAAGCAGCGCAATGGCCCCATCGGCAAGTTCCATCTGGCCTTTCTGCACAATTCCACGCGCTTCGCTAACATGATGGAAGGCAACAGCGAACCGGGCGAGTAGGCTGGAGTCGGCGGGCCCGATTCGTCCCTACTAAGACCGCAAAATCCGACCCTGGGACACTTCTACCCTGTGGAAAAGATTGTGGATGAGAAGGGCGGGGCGCGGAATCCAGCGAGACCGACCGTTTGGTCGGGATATTTCAGAGCCGCTCTGTTCTTCCTAAAGCTATGTTTCTAAGTTGGTTAACTATCGCTTGGACGGGAATCGGCAGAACCGCTTGCGAATCAGTACTTTCGTCACCAAATATGAGATTTGCACATAATGCGGGAGGCGGCGGCCCGCATGGCCACCGGCTGGCGCTCGCATAAACCGTTCCGCGACGGCTTATACAGGCTGCGGGAAGGTAGACGTTCGGCGCCCAGCCCCTTAAAGGGGCGTCTGATTTCGAAGAACTTACGGGATAGCTAAAGCGATACCCTGATATAAAACCTGAGTCTTTCCGCAGGCTGTTACCGCCGTCATAGGCAGGGGGCGTTCGTCACAGCCAGCCGTGACCGCCCTCACGGCGTTTGTACTCGCCAAAAGTAGACCCTTTCATAGGACGGGGACTGGCGGTCCCCCCTTGTAGTAGTCTGTGTCGGCAGTGTTGATGGTGCCGCCGGAGAGCGCTGGAGCTTTCTTCACCTCCGGCTCGGCAGTACGCGCTAGTTCCGCGCCTCCAGGTTTTCCAGGCCATCGAAGAATTCGAATTCAAATTCCGTGCCTACAATCCTTATCGACTGGAGAAGCTTCTATGCTGCATCTGGATACTGGTAATACAGGATTCATGATTCTATGCACCAGCTTGGTCATGCTGATGACACCCGGCCTCGCGTTTTTCTATGGCGGCCTGGTCGGGCGCAAGAATGTGCTCGCCATCATGATTCAGAGTTTTGTGTCGATGGGCTGGACGACGGTGATCTGGTATTTATACGGCTATTCGCTGTGTTTCAGCGGCGACTGGCACGGGGTCATCGGCAACTTCCACCTCGCGTTTCTGCGCGGGGTCAATCTCACGACTCCGTCGCCGAATGAAACCATCCCGGCTTTTGTGTTCATCGCTTATCAGATGATGTTTGCCATTATCACTCCCGCTCTTATCTCGGGCGCATTTACCAACCGGGTCACGTTCAAGGCGTACATGCTGTTCCTGACCGGCTGGCTGACCTTCGTATATTTTCCCTTCGTCCACATGGTTTGGGGTGGAGGCTTCCTGCAGCAATGGGGGGTGAAGGATTTCGCGGGCGGCATTGTGGTGCACAACATCGCGGGCATCGCCGCGTTGGCGTCGGTACTGTACGTGGGAAAGCGGCACACGGCGGATCGGGGGCCGCACAGCATCCCTCTCGTCGCCCTGGGAACGGGCCTGCTGTGGTTCGGATGGTACGGCTTCAACGCCGGCAGTGAAATGCGCGTTGATTCGGTGACCGCCACCGCATTTCTTAATACCGATTTGGCCGCGTCGTTCGCGGCGGTTGCCTGGTTGCTGGTGGCGTGGTTCAACGAAAAGAAGCCCAAATTCCTTGGTTTGCTGACGGGAGCGGTTGCCGGGCTGGCGACGGTTACTCCGGCGGCCGGGTATGTTTCTCCGACCACGGCGGTCATCATTGGCGTCGTTGCTGGAGTGGTTTGCTACTACGCGGTGGAGATGAAAAACAAACTGCAGTGGGACGACGCGCTGGATGTTTGGGGAGTCCACGGAGTGGGCGGCTTCCTCGGCATGGTGATGCTGGGAATCTTCGCCAACAAGCAATTTAATCCGGAGGGGGCGAATGGGCTGCTCTACGGCGATCCGACATTCCTGCTGAAACAGGTTACGGCGGTGGTTTTCTCGTCGGTGTGGGCGTTTGTGTTTACCTACGCGATGTTGCGAATCATCGACATGTTCACGACGGTGAAGGTCAGCGAGATGAGCGAGGAAATCGGCCTCGATGAATCCATCCACGGCGAACATGCCTACGAGGAGACTCCCGAGCGCGACGATCTCGTTCATGCAGGTACACGCTAACCGGGTTGAAACCGGTTGGCGGCTGTTCTTTGTATTGAACTGGGAGTCTACTTCAGCGATGCCATATCGATGACGAAGCGATATTTCACATCGCTTTTCAGCAGCCGTTCATAGGCTTCGTTGATTTGTTGAATGCGGATTAGCTCGATGTCAGCGGTAATGTCATGGTCGGCGCAGAAATCCAGCATCTCTTGCGTTTCGTGAATACCGCCGATCATGGAGCCGGCAAGTTGCCGCCGCTTGGCAAGCAGGCCAAAACCTAGAACCGGCGACGGCGTTGGCGGCGCTCCCACGAGCGTGAGCGTTCCGTCCCGCTTCAGCAGATTGATGTAGGCGTTCAAGTCGTGCACGGCGGAAACCGTGTCTAGGATGAAGTCGAAGCTGCCGGCCTGTTTCAGCATCTCCGCTTCGTTCTTCGAAACCACTACTTCGTGAGCGCCGAGCCGCAGCGCGTCCGCCGTTTTGTTGGGAGAAGTCGTAAACAATACGACGTCGGCGCCGAAGGCATGGGCGAATTTCAGCCCCATGTGGCCCAGGCCACCGAGCCCCACCACTCCGACTTTTTGCCCCTGGCGCACGTTCCAGTGCCGCAGCGGCGAATAAGTGGTGATTCCTGCGCAGACCAAAGGCGCAGTCGCGGCAGGATTGAGTTGCTTGGACACGCGCAGCGCAAAGGCCTCGTCGACCACGACGCTCTCGGAATAGCCGCCGTAGGTGACGCCGCCGATGTGCTTATCTTCGCCGTTGTAAGTGAAGATCGCGGGACCGTCGCAATACTGCTCTTCTCCCGCGCGGCAACTGGGGCACACGCGGCACGAATCGACCAGGCAGCCCACTGCCGCGATGTCGCCCTCTTTGAACTTCTTGACAGCGCTGCCCGCTTTCACCACCCGGCCAACGATCTCGTGGCCCGGCACGCAGGGATAGACCGTAGGCATGATGCTTTCCCATTCATTGCGGACCGTGTGTAAATCGGAATGGCAAACCCCACAGTAGAGAATCTCGATCTGTACATCCTGAGGCCGCGGGTTGCGCCGCTGGATGGAGCCAGGCGCGAGGGCCGAAGTTGCGCTTTGCGCGGAATAAGCCTTTGCGGGATACGTCTTCCCGGCGTCCGACTGGGTTGCGTCGCTCAAAGCGATCGTTGAAGTTGTTTCGTTCATGTGTTTCTCCTTCCTACTTGCCGACTCTAAACAAGCCGGCCATTTGGTTCACTAGCAAAATACGCCAATGTACTCGCAGAACGTGCCACGCGCGTCGGAGCGGGACAACAAGGATCGGAAACAGATCAAGTGCCATAGAACTGAGCACGGAAAGCTGAGAACTGACCGAAATCAGCCGCTGCCCTCGCCCACCTTGAGCACCGCCAGGAACGCTTCCTGCGGAATATCCACGCGCCCGATACGCTTCATGCGCTTTTTGCCTGCCTTCTGTTTTTCCAGCAGCTTGCGCTTGCGGCTAATGTCGCCGCCGTAGCACTTGGCGATTACGTTTTTGCGGATCGCGGGTACGGTTTCGCGGGCGATGATCTTGGCCCCAATCGCCGCTTGGATTGCCACTTCAAACATCTGCCGCGGGATTAGTTCTTTCATCTTCGCCGC
>JBGPFV010000217.1:0-5241 GCA_041483535.1 Terriglobia bacterium
GCTCCGTTTTACGGGCGCAAATTTTTCCATGACACTCCTCCCCAACTAGCACTTAATCACGAATCTACCTACCTTCGACAGATAACTCTAGTTACTTCCGGCACTGGTTGCCCGCTTGCCGTCGCTGGAGTCCCCCCGGTTGCGGTCGGACGCGCATTGCGCCAGCAAAATATTGGGCAGATCCTGCAGGTCCGCGACGCGCATGGCGTAGCCGCGTTCGATGGCCGCCTTGGGCATGCCGTAAACCACGCATGTTTCCTGGCTCTGCGCCACCGTGAATCCTCCGGCCGCCATGATCTCGCCCAGACCCGCCGCCCCGTCCTCGCCCATGCCGGTCATCAACACGGCCAAAGCTTGCGGCCCGAACGTCTCAGCTACGCTGTGGAACAGCACGTCCACCGAAGGGCGATGCCCGTTCACCGGGGCGTCGTCGGCCAGCACCGCCACGTTGCCGAGCGGCAATTTCTTCACTTTCATGTGCCGGTTCCCCGGACAAATCAGCGCCCGGCCGGCCACCAGCAAATCGCCCGGACGCGCTTCCTTCACCCGGATGGGGCAGCACTCGTCGAGCCTCTTAGCAAACAATTCCGTAAACCCGTCGGGCATATGTTGCACCACCAGGATGCTGCCCGAAAAATCCACCGGCAGGTGCGAAAACAGATATTGCAACGCGCTCGGACCCCCCGTGGAAACGCCGATGGCGACGATGTGCGTCGGCGCCAGGGGCTGGAGTTTGCGGGTCCGCGCTCCCGGCGTGTCGCCCAGCAGGAACTGCGGCTGCACGCCCGCGCTCTGCGCCGCAGCCTGGATCTTCCGGATCAACTCGTCGGCAATTTCGGGCATGCGCGCCGCCACATCCTTCGGTTTGGCCACGAAATCGAATGCGCCCAGCGCCAGCGCCCTGAGCGTGATCGCCGCCCCGGCGGTCGAATGCGAGCTGACTACGATCACCGGCAGCCGCCAATGCCGCGTGATCTGTTTTAAAGTATCGATCCCGTTCAGGCCGGGCATTTCCAGGTCGAGGGTTACCACTTGCGGCTTCAGGTCCTCGATTTTCTTCAACCCAAAATTGCCGTCCATGGCCGTACCCACCACCTCAATCGAGGGGTCCCGTTCCAGGATTTTGGGAATCAGTTTGCGCATCAGCGCCGAGTCATCCACCACCAGGACCCGCACGGGTTTTTTCACTCCTGGCCCCCTGCCGTCCCGCGTGCCCGCATCTCACCCGTCTGCATGCCCCCGCCGCTCGTCTCAACTGCTGCCGCACTCGAGAGCAAACCCGCCATCCCGGGGCCGGCGGCATCCGCCCGCCCGCGCGTGAAGCGATCCATGAGGGCGATCATGTTCAGGATGAGAACCACCCTGCCATCGCCCAGAATCGAAGCCCCACTCACCAGGTCGGTGGTGATCGACTGATCGTCGAGCGCCTTGATCACCAGTTCTTCCTCGCCCTCCAGTTCGTCGACGACCACCCCGAACTTGCGGTCTCCGCTGTTCATCACAAGAATGAAGACCTTGCGCCGCGCCGTTTCCGCCCCCTCCGGAGGCTTCGAGCCCAGGCGCAGCAGCGGCAGCACGTCGTTGCGCAGTTGCAGCACGTCGTAGTGTTCCACCTGATGGATATTTTCTTCGAACGTGCGCGCGATTTCCGCCACCGCGTTCAGCGGCAGGGCGTAGAGCCGCTGCTCCACGCGGAACAGCAACGCCCGGATAATCGCCAACGTCAGGGGCAGCCGCAGACGGAAGGTGGTGCCCCGTCCCAACGCAGTTTCGATCTGCACCGTTCCCTTCAGGCGTGCGAGCACGCTCTGCACCACATCCAATCCCACGCCGCGGCCCGACAGTTCGGTGATCTCTTCGGCGGTGGAGAATCCCGGCTTCAAAATCAGATCCAGAGTCTCGGACTCGGTCAGCCGGGCGGCCTGGTCGGCTTTCAGCAATCCCTGGGACAGGGCGCGCTGCCGGACCTTTTCCGGATCGATGCCGCGCCCATCGTCGGAGACCTCGATGACCACCTGGTTGCCCTGGTGATAGGCGCCCAGCCGCAAGGTTCCGCGCGGCCGCTTGCCGGCGCGAACCCGCTCCTCGGCGGTCTCAATGCCATGGCCGACGGCATTGCGCACCATGTGGGTCAGGGGCTCGGCGATCGCATCCAGAATGCTTTTGTCGAGATCGGTCTGCCCGCCCCGGATCGTCAGCTCGACTTCTTTGCCGCACTGTAACCCGACGTCCCGCACAATGCGCGGGAAGCGCCGGAACAGCTGATCGACCGGCACCATGCGAATCTTCATGACCGAGTGCTGCAGGTCATTCAAAACCCGCGCCTGGAAAGCCATGACATCGGCGAACTTTCCGCGCAAGACATCTTTCGGGAAGCGTTCGCCAAATTCCAGCAGCGTCTGCTGGAACATCGATTTCGCCAGAATGAGTTCACCGACCAGATTGAGAACGCTGTCGATTCTTTCCGCATCCACGCGCAGGACGTTGTCCGGGCCGGCGGGCACGGCGGGTGCCGCCAGTTCGGCGGCCAACGGCGGCTCGATGGAAGTGGCCGTCGCCTCGGCGGTCGCCAGCGACGCAACCTCGTCCCTTGCGATGCTTTCAGTACCGGCGGCGGGGATCGGCGGGAGCGGCCGCGACGGCGCCAGAACGCGCAGGGGCGTGACTTGGACTTTCAGCGCAATGGTTGGAATGCTGCATTTCGTCCGGATCTGGTCCGCCGATTTTTGCGACGCCAGAGCCGCTTCGACGCGGTGGATTGGCTCGACACTGCCTTCGACCGGATAGAGAGCCAGCACTTCGCCCAGTCCGGCCAGGGCCAATTGGATCATCTGCCGTCCGGCGATGGGCATGGCGCACTGCGGGTCGATCTGCACCACCACGTGATGAACGTGCTTGCCCTCCGCCGTGGCCCGGGCAATCGCCAGTTGCTCATATTCCGACCAGCGGCTGGGTTTCGCGGCGGCTTTCGTCCGCTTCGTTTTCCCTTTGACCGCGCCGCCCGCCGTAGGACGCGCCAGACGGGCAATGTCGGCGCGCAAAGACTGGATGCTCGGAAGTTTCGTCCCCTGGCGATACGCTTCCAGCAAGGACGAAAACACATCGGCGGCGCGCAACGCAATCTCGGGAACCAATGCCGCAGCGGCCGTGTTCTCCAGGGTCAGCACGTCCTCGAACTCGTGGGACAGTTCGCTGAGCTCGCGGAAGCCGCAGGCGGCCGAGTCCCCTTTCAGGGTATGCACGGTCCGGCGCAGGCTGCGAGCCGTTTCCGCATCCCCGGGCGACTTCTCCAGCTGCATGGCCTCGTCGTTCAGCTTCTGGACGAGTTCCACCGCGCTTTCGAAGAACAGCTGCCGGAGCTCGGTCATCCGATCTTCTGGGGGAGAGGTCAAGCGTTCACCTCCACCCGCTGGTACGCCGTGCCGCTGTTGCGATGCACCATGTGAAACTTTTCCGTCAGTCCCAGCAAGCTCTCGGCATGGCCGACAAACAGGTATCCCCGCGGATTCAAGCAACGATAAAACTTCTCGACCAGCCGCTTCTGCTCGGCTTCGTCGAAATACATCATCACGTTGCGGCAGAAAATAATGTCGTTGCGCTGCGGCAGATACTCGGTCTTCAGATTGTGAAAGTCGAAGTGCACCAACTCCTTGACGTTCGCCTTGACCGCGTAGCGATCGCCCACCTTATCGAAGTAGCGCAAGCGGTAGCCATAGTCGACGCCCACCATGCGGTGCTCAACGTAGGAGCCTTCCTGCGCTGCGCGCAACACCGAATAGTTGATGTCGCTGGCCAGGATCTCGACCCGCCAGGGCGCGGGTACCAGCGGCTTGGGGAACGGCGATTCGAACGGCTGGGGAGTGCGCAGACGGTGGTACGACAGCGCATCGGCCACCAGCATGGCCAGGGTGTAGGGCTCCTGTCCCGTGGAGCAGCCCGCGCTCCAGATTCTCACGCTGTAGTCCCCGCGTTCCTGCTTGCGCCGCACAATATCGTCGATCACGTCATGCTGAAACAGGTCCAGTTGCGCCTTGTTGCGGAAGAAGCTGGTTTCATTGACGGTCAGGTTTTCGACCAGGCACGTCAGCTCTTGTTTCCCCGGCTGGCTGATGAGCAGGCGATAGTAGCTGTAGAACGAATCCAGTTGGCACTCCTTCAACCGGCGCTGCAAACGGTCCTGCAGGAAGGGAGTGCGCCGATCGTCGAAATGCATGCCGCACTCCTGGTAGACCAGCGTCTGCAGGAGTTTCAATTCCGCTTCGGTGAGTGCGGGGATTTCGCTTGGGTTCATGTGGATTCGGTTCTTCTGGCTACTTTCCGGCTGAGGCGCTCTTTCTTCCAGTTCCTGTTCCCGTCCCCGTCCCCGTTCCAGTCCCCGCCTTGCCGCTGCCGGCTTCCGCCAGCGCGTTCCCAAGCTCGGGCGCGGCCAATACCTTGCCGATGTCGAGCAGAATGATCAGACGCCCGTGGTACTTGCCCAGGCCGGTTACACAGTCCAATCCCCCGGCCTGCATCATGGCGGGCGCGGCTTCGATTTCGCTTTCAGGAATTTTTAGGACCTCCGACGCCGAATCCACAATCATGCCCGCCAGCCGGCCCCGGTGTTCCACCACCAGAATGCGGCTGCGCCGGTCCAGCCCGGTGGAGGGCTTGCCGAACCGCTTCCGCAGATCGACCACCGAGACGATCTTGCCGCGCAGGTTGATCACCCCTTCGAGATAATCGGGCGCGTCCGGCACCGCGGTGATCTCGGGCACGCGGACGATTTCATGCAGCGATGTGATGGGCACGCCATACGTCTCGCGACCCACCCGGAAGCCCACGACGTGTGTTTCCCGGCTCATGGTTGGAATCCCCTCAACGCGATCCCGCCGTCGCGCTCCGGGCTGCGTTCCCGTACCCCGGCGCGCTCTCGTTCGTCCTGTCGTTGGGACGATCGTTCGAGTGCAGCGCAAAACGGTCCATTGATTCCAGCAGACCCCGCGACATCTTCGACATCTGATCGGAGGAAGCGGCCAGTTCCGTCGAACCCGACGTGGACGACTGCAGCAGTTCGCGCATGCGCTCCATGGCCTGCACCACCGCCTGCGCCCCGGAAGCCTGTTCTTCGACCGCCGAGTTGATCTCGTGCGTGATTTCGTTCAGCCGCGTGGTGGCGCGCGCGATCTGTGACGAGCCGTGGGACTGCTCGTTGGTGGCGGCGCCGATTTCCTGCGCGAACTTGTACACCTCGGTTACCAC
>JBGPFV010000218.1:0-5215 GCA_041483535.1 Terriglobia bacterium
AAAGTGCGGCGCGTGCTGGCGCGGGTGGGGCGGCGAAAGCCGGGGGGTCGCTAGGCTCATGCGCCTTTCCCAAAACCTTCTCGAGCCAAAATTGTTCGGCAGTGCGAGACGGGGCGAGGCCCGTCTCTACAGGAGTTCTTCGGCAATCCCAGAAGCTTTCAGAATCGAATTGGAGGGTTGATAATCTAAAATCGCTGATAGTCTAAAGCCTATGAAAATCGCGAAGGATGTAACGGAACTGATTGGCCACACGCCGCTGGTACGGCTGAACCGGGTTACCGCGGGCGCGATTGCCGAAGTTGTGGCGAAGCTGGAAAGTCAGAATCCCCTGGCCAGCGTGAAAGACCGCATCGGGGTGAGCATGATTGCCGAGGCCGAGCGTGCCGGCAAAATTCAGCCCGGAAAAACTGTTCTGATCGAACCGACCAGCGGCAACACGGGAATCGCCCTTGCGTTCGTGTCGGCGGTGAAAGGCTACAAACTCATCCTAACCATGCCCGACACCATGAGTCTGGAGCGGCGCGTGCTGCTGCTGGCTTTGGGCGCCGAGATCGTGCTTACGCCGGGTCCGCGAGGAATGAAGGGAGCGATTCTTAAGGCCGAGGAATTGCTGGCCAGCACTCCCAACGCCTACATGCTGCAACAGTTTGACAACCCTGCGAATCCGAAGATTCACTTCGAAACTACCGGTCCCGAGATTTGGGAAGACACGGACGGGCGCGTCGATTTTCTCATCTCCGGCGTCGGCACCGGCGGAACCCTGACCGGCATCTGCGAATACATCAGGCCCAAGAAAGCGTCGTTCAAGGCGGTGGCGGTGGAGCCGGCAGATAGTGCTGTCTTATCCGGTGGGGCGCCAGGGCCGCACAAGATTCAGGGAATCGGTGGTGGTTTTATCCCGAACATCTTGCGCCGGGATTACATTGACGAGGTCATCACCGTAAGCAACGACGAGTCGATCGAGATGGCGCGGCGGCTACCGCTGGAAGAAGGGTTGCTGGTGGGCATCTCTTCGGGAGCGGCGGTGGTGGCGGCTTTGAAGGTGGCGCGGCGTCCGGAAAATGCAGGGAAATTGATCGTGGTGATCCTGCCGTCGTTCGGCGAGCGCTACCTGAGTAGTATTCTGTTTGAAGGACTCCGGAACCAGGCGCTGCAGATTCCGACGGCGGAAATTCCGGCCTGATCTTCAGTCTTTAGACGGTTTGACCCCATGCCGCATCTGCTGTCGCTAATTCGCGAGGATGTTACCACTGTGCTGGAGCGCGATCCGGCGGCGAAATCGCGCCTGGAAGTTTATCTCTGCTACTCCGGCCTGCACGCGGTGTGGTTCTATCGAATGAATCACTGGTTGTGGAACCACAATTTCCTTCTGCTGGCGCGCTGGTTGTCGCAAGTGGCGCGCTGGCTCACCGGCATTGAAATTCATCCGGGAGCGCAGGTCGGGCGGCGTTTGTTCATCGATCATGGGATGGGCGTGGTGATCGGAGAGACGGCGATCGTTGGTGAGGACGTCACGCTCTACCAGGGCGTGACGCTCGGCGGAACCGGCAAGGAACAGGGGAAGCGGCATCCGACGATCCTCGACAACGTGGTGATCGGCGGAGGCGCGAAGATTCTCGGCAACATTACGGTGGGGCACAATTGCCGGATTGGCGCCGGATCGGTCGTGCTGCGCAGCGTGCCTGACAATTCCACGGTGGTGGGCGTGCCGGGACATATTATTTTGCGAGAAGGCAAGCGCGTCGTGATTACCGACCCGAAGCAAATCAACGACCCGTTGTCCGCGGCCTTGTCCGCAGTTGCGACTGAGGTGAACAAGTTAAAGGAGCGAGTGCGTCAACTGGAAGGCACGGGCGGAAGCGAGCCGGCTTCCGAATCACTGCAACGGATCATCGAAGATAAAGACGATCAGATCTAGAAGCCTGCGGCAAAGTTTCCGGACCTAATAGTTTTTTCATCCTGAGCGAAGCGAAGGACCTGCTGTCTTCTGCAGCGAGAAAAGAGCAGGTCCTTCGCTTCGCTCAGGATGACAATTCATGTGAAGATGACAATTTGTGAAAGCGTTAGACGTCTCTCCGAAGAAGATGTCTCTACGAAGGAAACCGGAGCGTGCGGCTTGACGTTGTAAAATGACGACATGCCGTTACCGCCAGGAAGTCCCAACTTTGGCAAGAAGCGCACTCCGCCTCCGGACGAGACGTTTGAAGAAGCGGCCTATTTGAAGTCGCTGGGGGAAAAGCAGAAGGTTGTGAGCCTGAAGCTGGCCGACGGCGAAGTAGTTCGCGGCTGGATTGAGTACTACGACAAGAACATGGTGCGCGTGACGCGCGAGGATGGTCCGAATCTGTTCATCTTCAAGCACGAGATTGTTTATATCGCGGAAGACGGTAAGAAAAAGTAGCCAGTACTCGGTACCCAGTACCCAGCGCCCCGTGTTCAATCCTGAAAATGAAAGTCTCGACGTCGCATGACATCCACTCAATCTTTGGATTTGATTTCTCCGATGCAGGCTATGGCTCGTGAGGCGGGCAGTCTGCTGATGGAATATTTTCGGCAGCATGTGAAGATTGAATATAAGGGCGACGTGGATCTGGTCACGGTGGCGGATCGAAAGTCGGAGGCGCTGATTCTGGAGCGGATTCGCCACCAGTTTCCGGCACATGACGTGATGGGGGAAGAGGGAGCGCGCATCGAAACGGGCGGCGAATACAAGTGGTACGTCGATCCTCTGGACGGTACAACGAATTTTGCGCACGGCTTTCCGGTGTTTTGCGTTTCGCTGGCGGTGGAGCGCCGGGGGCAACGGGTCGCGGGAGTGATTTACGATCCGACTCGCGACGAGATGTTCGCCGCGGAACTAGGCAGCGGCGCGCGGCTGAACGGCGCCGCGATCCACGTGTCGGCCACGGCGAATCTGGGGGAGTGCCTGGTAGCCACTGGTTTCCCCAGTCACAAGCGGCATAAGAACCCCAATATTTATTTCTATCACCAGCTCACCTTGCGCACCCACGGGGTAAGGCGGGCGGGCTCGGCGGCGCTGGATCTGTGCAACGTCGCGTCGGGCCGGTTTGACGGATTCTGGGAATTTAACCTCAATCCATGGGATACGGCGGCGGGCGTGCTGATGGTCGAAGAGGCTGGTGGGAAGGTCACGGACTTTTCTGGTGGCGCATTCCAGATCGCAAGCCGCGAGACGCTGGCGTCGAATGGGCTGGTGCATGACGCGCTCTTGCGCGAGTTCCGGGAGATCTTTGCCGGCCGGGGGTTGGAGGAGTTGGCCAGTCCGGTGGCCTACGCGAAGGATCGACGAGTGTAATGGAGCGCCGGGCGTCCCCGCCCGGCTGGACGGCTTCCTGAGGACGGACGAGGACGCCCTTCGCTCCACCGTCATGGGGCAAGCGATACAATTACCGGCGTGGGTTCTTCTCTTCTTGAACGCAAGGTTGAAAAGCGTCCCGGCAAGGTGCGTCTGCGGGGGCGCATTCTATTTCTCACCGAAGACCCGGAGTTGATCAAGAAACAATTGGCGGGCTGGGACCTGCCGTGGGATACCAAGAACGCTGCGAACAATCCAAAACTTCGCAACGACATTTCTACCGACGAGATTACTCCCGCGCACTACTGCTTCTACTTCGATCGGACGCTGGGCGAGATTCCCTACGTTGGTTTGAGGTGCGGTGACACTTTGCCGATTGGACGCGGCGATGTGAAAAAAGGCGGGTTCGTGTGCTCGGTGAGTGGCAAGCGCCGCGGCAAAGGCTCGAGCCGCGAGCAGTCGCCTTATGCCGAGATGTGCGCCGGGATTCAAGTCGCGATTGGCGAGAATATTGAGCGCATCTACAAGCAGAACTGCCAGAACCTCGGGTTGTTGACTTCGACCAATTTTTCTTTGATCGACCGGATTCGCGCCGGGGAAGAAATCGCGCTCAGTGAATTCACCGCCGGGGAAGACGAGATCACGAGACAGGTGATCGAGTATGGGGGATTGTTTCCGTTCAATGTGGCGCGGATGCAGGGGAAGGTGTTTCTGCCGCCGATCACGACGCGGGCGCGAGCGATGACTTTGGCGGAGAAGATTTTTTCCCAGCACATGGTGTCGGCCGCATCGGAGACTGCCGAGCATCGCTCGGCTTGGACGGGGCAGAGCCCCGTCTCCACACGTTACGTTAAGCCGGGCGACACCGGGTTTACTCGCGTCGATCTGCGGTTTAGCCATGAGTATGTGACGCCTATGGCGTCCATTTTTTACGAGCAATACGTTGGCAAGGATGTTCCGGTAAATGATGCCTCGAGCATTCGATTTTTTCGCGACCACCTCACCTTTCTCGACGAAGTGATCTCCGAAGAAAAGAAGAAGATGGGCCTGCTCGACTTGGCCACGCAACTCAAGCTGAAGCAGGCCGATTTCGCCAAGCAGCAGGGCATCAAACTGCACGGCGAACTGGCCGACCGGAAGGGCTCGGAGGGCATTTGCCACTCGGTGATGCTGGAGACTTATGCGCTGCCGGGGCAGGTGAACGTTGGGTCGGATTCGCACACGCCGCACGTCGGCGCGATCGGGTGCATCGCCTTCGGCATCGGGACGACGGACGTATTCAATTCCTGGATTACAAAAGACGTTCGCGTCAAGGTGCCGGAGTCAGTCAAGATCGTGATTCGGGGCAAGCGGCATGCGAATGTCACGGCGAAGGATTTCATCCTGAAGATTCTTTCTCTCGATTACGTGCGCAGCGGCAAGGCTTTGGCAAAAGTGATGGAGTACGCGGGCGAGGCGGTGGAGGCGCTTTCGGTGGACGAGCGCGCCACGATGACCAATATGGCGGCTGAAATCGGGGGGTTTACGGGCATTGTGGCTCCGGATGAAAAGGTAGTGGAGTTCCTGATGGAGCGGCGGGGCATGAAGCGCGCCGAGATCGAAAAGATGATCGAAGGCTTGCAGAGCGATCGCGACGCCGAATACGCCGAGGTGATCGAACTGGACACGGCGGAGATTACGCCCATGGTTGCTACTCCAGGCGATCCGGGCAATGGTAAGTACATTCGCGACCTGGGCGCTCGCGTGCCGATTGAAATCGCCTACGGCGGAACCTGTACGGCGGGGAAGAACGAAGACATGGATATGTACGCGGCGGTTCTCGCCGATGCTTTGAAGCAGGGAAAACGAGTTTCGGAAAATGTCGAGTTCTTTATCCAATTCGGCTCCCAGGAAACGCGC
>JBGPFV010000219.1:0-5187 GCA_041483535.1 Terriglobia bacterium
CGACGCGCTGTACACAATGCTGCCGTCGGGCGTAAAGCGCGCGTTGCCGATGGAGCCGGTGCGAAACGTGATCTGCTGATACTCGGCCTGAGGCGCGCGGCCGCTGGTTTTGCCACTCCACCAACCGAGACCATACACCGCGCATGCGATAACCAGACCGGCCGCGAGGGCGAGCAGAAGCCTCCGACTCGGCTGGACTTTCCCAATGCCACTGCCAATGCCACTGCCCGTCGTCGTGACTCTCGCCGTGGAGCCGGACAGCCCGGAGAGATGTTCCAGATCAAACGCAATATCGCTGGCGGAGTGGAAGCGCGACTCGGGATTCTTCTCCAGACAGTGCTGCACAATGCGTTCCAGCGCCGGAGAAATATTGCGGTTGGTTTCGGCCAGGTCCGGAGGATCTTCCTTAAGAATCGCGCTCATCGTATCCGCGGGCGTGTCGCCGTGAAACGCCCGTTTGCCTGAGAGCATCTCGTAGAGAATCGCCCCGAAGCTGAATATGTCGGAGCGCGCATCGAGCGCCAAGCCCCGTACCTGCTCGGGAGACATGTATCCCGCCGTCCCCATCACCAACCCCGCTTCGGTGCCCTGGGTCGCGGTTGGCATGGATGTATTGGAGCCGGAATCGGTCTGCGTGAGTTTCGCCAGTCCGAAGTCCAGGATTTTGACCCGCCCGTCTTTTGTGACGAACAGATTCTCCGGCTTAAGGTCGCGATGAACGATCCCTTTTTCGTGCGCCGCGGCCAGTCCATGCGCGATGTGCATGGCGTAGTCGAGAGTCTTGCGTACCGGAATCGACCCACTGCGCAGCCGCTCCCGCAGGGTCTCGCCCTCCAGCAGTTCGGACACCACGTAAGGCGAGCCCTCACTCGTGCCAATGTCGAACACGGCCAGAATGTTGGGATGGTTCAGGGCAGCGGTGGCAAGGGCCTCTTGCTCGAAACGGCGCAACCGGTCGGCGTCAAGCGAAAGAGCCTGCGGCAAGACCTTGATCGCCACTTCCCGCTTGAGCCGAGAATCGCGGGCGCGATAGACCTCGCCCATGCCGCCGGCGCCCAAAAGAGAGACGATGTCATACGGACCAAGTTTGGTGCCCGGGGCCAGGTTCATCGGTGGGCGAGATTATAACCCAGGAAGGGCAGCAGTCAGTTGTCAGTTGTCAGTTCTCAGTTTCCTTCCGCGGAGCGAAAAAACTGATAGCTGACAACTGAGAGCTGAGAGCTGCCTTCCTAATTCTCGCTCTCCACCGGTGCCGCCTTCGGAGCCGGAAGCGCTTTCAGCCGCTTGCCCGGGTTCGGTGGCGTGAATGGCGGAGTTGGCGGCGCCGGAGGAACCACCGCCACCGTCCCTTTGCGGATTTCAATGGCTCCCTTTTCGCAGTTCAGTGCCAGCTTCGGCCCGTTTGTTCCGATCGAACCGCTGGCGCTCGACTGGTGGTCGCGGTTGTCGACTTTGATTTCGTCGAAGTCGCTCTCGATCTCTCCTTCGCGGGTGCGCGCCTCCACCTTGATTGCCGTATTCGGCGGAATCGTAACCTGCACGTCGCCTTTGCGGTTATCAATCTGGATATTTCCCGGCTTGTGCAACCCGACCTCGACCCTCCCGTTCGAGTCTTCCAGGCGCAGATCGCCCGACAAGCCTTCCAGCGAAATATCCTTCGACCGCGTCTTCAGGCGCATCGGTCCGGTCAGCGAATCGGCGCGCAGGTCCCCCGAATCCAGATCGAGACTGCCATCCAGCCGCGAAAATTCCATGTCGGTGCGCGAAGAACGGAAGCTAACCGTCTTGCTGACTCGCACCAGGCGGGTACTCTCCCAGAACTCTCCATTCATATGAACCGCGCCGTCTACGTCTTCCACCGCTACCTCGTTCACTTTGCCCTGGATGGTCACATCGCCCTTCACCTGTCCCAGCCGGACGGAACTGCCGTCCAGATTCAGCAACAGGTTTCCGGTGTGGTTGTTGATGTTAACTTCGCCCCGATGGTGGTTGACCTCAACCTCGCCGGCCATGCCCGCGATGGTCACATTACCCCGGCCCGAGGTGATCACCAGCGCGGTATTGGCGGGCACATAAATATCCATGTCGGTGGTTACGCTCTTGTCGCCCGCGCCGTGTACGTTGGCGTCCAGCGTGACGACCTTCTCGGCGACGCTGATCTGCGGCTTGGTCTTGCTGTTGTAGTTTTCCGCGTCCTGTTCTTTCTCCGCGCGGACTTTCTTGCGCGCCGAGACTTTCAAGGTCTTGCCCTCCGCCACATTGATCGTGATCGTGCCGTGGTCGTCGTTCACGTGCAGCGTGCTGCCCGCGGGGATTTCCTGGCTCAGTTCGTCGCTGTAGTTGAACGTGGGCCCGCCAAAAAAGTTGTCCCACCCTTCATCCTCTCCGAAGTGGGTATGTTCCCGAATGCTGTTCCAATCCAAACGCGCGACCTGGGTCGCAATCAGTCCGGCCCCGATCAGGAACAGCATCAGGAAAACGCCGCCCACGCCAATGCCCCGCGCCGGCTGGCCGTCGCGCTTGGCTTGCTCGTATTCGATCAGCTTGAGCACGCCCCACAGGATCAGCAATGCCGGCCAGTAGTGGGCGAACAGCAATCCCAGACGGTGGGTATCGAGAATGCCCATCGTCCCCAGCAGGAACAGCACGCCCAACAGGATCAACACGACAGGGCCCGCGATCGAACGATGCGGAGGACGCGGAACTGCCGGCGGAGTCATCATTGGGCTAGCCACGGTTCACCTCACTTGTGGGCGGAACGGGCGGAGTCGGAGGTTCCGGTGGTACCGGAGGAATCGGACCTCCCGGCGGGGTCGGGCCCGGGCCCGGTGTCAAAATGTGTCCTTCCGTCGAGGCGCTTCCCTGCAGCAACTTGATTCCGCCAATCACCAGCAGAATCACCGGCCAGGTGCGGCCAAAACTCAAAGCATGCAGGTTCTCCAGCAGGAACAAGACTCCGATGGTCACCAGCATCGCCGGCCCCATGATCCGCCGGGTGCGGCAGCGCGCGCATGGGCAGCCCGAACCACCCGGCGCCAGCAGGCCCCAGTTGCGGGCGAATAACCAGACCCCGAGCGCAATCAAAATCAGCGGCCAGAAGCGGTCGAGGCCGAATCCGAAGCCCATCGTATGCAGCAGGAAGAGCACGCCGAGCAGGATGAGCACGATCGCACCCATCGGAATTTTGCTGGCCTCGATCTTGGCTCCGCCGCCAAAGGTGGCCGCCAAACCGTAAGGATCAGGAGCGGGCAGACCCGCCTGAAGGGCACGCGCCGTGCGCACCGCGTCAATAATCTGGTAGATGACGAAGAACGCGATCCCGAAGCCGCAGATCGCAGGCAGCACATCGCCAGAGGCGTTACAGCCCGCTACCAGCAAAACAAAAATGCCCAGGTGCGCCAGGCCCTTGGCGTATTGCCCGTTGTACACGGCACCTATACCAAACGGAATCGCACCTAGAATTCCAGCGACTGTCGGGTTGGGCCCGCTGCCGCTTCCCGGAGGAGGCGGTGCCGCAACCTGTCCCGACGCCGCCGGGGAGAACGTCCCCGGAACGAATCCCGCCGTCCTGGCCGGAGCGCCTTCCATCCTGGCTCCCAGGCAATCTTCGCAGTAGATCACGCCCCGCACGGGACGGGTACAGTTCGCGCACAGTGCCTTTCCGCAAGTGCGGCAATAGGCCACTGCCGACGCATCAGCATGATTGGCGCAGTTCATACAAACCTCCGATTCGTGGTCACCGTCACCGCAGATGGAGCACACCTTAGCGCGGCTAAAACCGGCTGGTTGTATTCCTGGGAATAGTTACGATCCTGTCTCTGGTCTGGTTGCCCACTAGTATCGTTCTTGCGATTTTCTTTCTGGTCTTCCTTTTGGAATTGCGGCGCGGGCTCGGCGGGAGTGTTGGCCCGCTTCAGCTCGCGCACCTTCGATTCGATTTCGTATACGAAGCGGATATTGTCGTAGTACTGGACGACCTTGATCTGGGCGTCATTGTAAGCGTGCCGCAACGCCGCGGGCCGCAGATCAACCTTGGCCACGTCCGCCGGCTTCACGCCGAATGCGCTCAAACCCAGCGAGAACGAGAAGAAGATCATCCCGAACGACATCACAAACCGCGGCTGCCGCACAAAAGCCGCCACCGGAGTGAAGTACGAATCCCACCACTGTCGCAACCGCTCGCTGAAGGGAGTAGTCCGACCATCGGCCGTCGCCGGCAGCGCCCGAGTGCTCACAACTCCACTGGTAGCCGCCAGAATGTTGTGCACTAGATGCACCGGAGGCTCGACCGCCTCGAGCGACCGCAGCCACTGTTGCCCGGCCTGCACGTCGGCGAACAAAGGACCGCAAACCGCGCAGACGCGCCGATGGGCTTCGAAGCTCTCTTTGCGAACCGGAGTCAGATTTCCTTCCAGGGCATCGCTGAGCAGCGCTTCGAACTCGCTGCATTCGACCTGGGGGCCCCGACCGGCCCGGTCTTGGCCGGACGGGGCGGGGGTCCTGTGTTTAGATTCCTCTGGCATCACATCACCTGCCTATAGGTACGTTGTAGGAGCCGTGCAAGTTCCGCCCGTCCCCGGTTAATTCGTGACTTGACGGTCCCCTCCGGAACCCTCAGAGCCGTGGCAATTTCCCGATAGTCCATGTCCTGTAAATCCCTCAAAATCACCGCCTCCCGCAACTCCGGAGACAGCTTTTGCAGCGCCAAATGCACCATTTCTCGAGTTTCCCGGCGCTGCACCGCGGCATCCGGAGGCAGCCCCCGGTCGGCAATCTGCTCGCTAAGCGGCTGCGCATCCTCACGCTCGGAAGACACGGAATCGAGCGAATCCGTGATCCGGTCGCCCTTCGACTTCCGGAAGTGATCCACCAGCAGATTGCGAGTAATCGTGGTGACCCAGGTCATGAACGCGCCCTTACCCGAATCGTAGGTATTCAGGGTGCGGTACATCTTGATAAAGACCTCCTGGGTGAGGTCCTGCGCGTTCTCGGAATCCCCGGCAAAGCGGTAGCAGACGTTGTAGATCCGCCGGTGATAGCGCTGCACAATCTCTTCCCAAGCCACGGCATCGCCCCCAACACAGCGACGGACCAGCAATCCGACAACCTGGGCTTCTTCCAAAACCAGACTCCGCAAGTTTCCTGTTGACCGCCCCAAACGTCCGGTCGCTGCCGCAGCGAAGTGCG
>JBGPFV010000220.1:0-5178 GCA_041483535.1 Terriglobia bacterium
ACCATCCATTCTCCCGGCAGCATTCCGCTTCCCATCCTCGAAGCATTTCAAATGCTGCCCCTCAACTACGTTGCTTCGACCAACACTCTCTATCTCGCCTTCGGAGAGCGCGTCGACCACGCCGCTTTGTACGCCATCGAGAAAATTCTCGATTGCCGCACCCAGCCCTGCGTTGCGGGACGCAAGAGTATCGCCCGCCAACTCGACTCCATGCGCCAACTGCCTCGCCCCAGCGACGTGGAATTCGGACCCATGAACAATCTGGCCGAAATGGCGCGCATTGCCTCCAGCTACACCGCCCGACTGACTCCCGAACAAGTCCGCCTCAACCGCATCGGACGTTTCATCTGGCTCCGCCTCGACGTCCGTCCCAGTTCCAACCCCCGTTCCAGGCCGCGGTGCAGCACCACCAACCTGGTCTTCCGCCTGCCCACCGATTCCCCTCGCTCCCTCCCATTCCCCCGCCCGTTCCGCGATCTCCATCGCGCCCCTCTGCCACAACCTACCAGGGACGCCGAGGGCGCCCCATTCTAGTCGTTCTCGTTCTCTTTCTTGCCGCAACCAGGGGCGGGTTCTTCGTTCGCACCCACGCGCTCCCAGCGCCACGCTTCCAATCCAAGGATTGAACAAGGATAGAATCCTTGTTACAATTCATAGTATGGCCAAGGTCACCAGCAAACTTCAGCTCACCGTGCCCAAGGCGATCGCCGACCGGTACAAGATCCGGCCCGGGGACGATTTGGACTGGCTGCCGGCGGGCGAGACGATTCGGGTGGTCAAGCGCGCCGCCGCGAAAATCGTTGCGCCCGAAGTTTTAGAGGGGCGGCTCCGCCTCTTCGACCAGGCAACCGCCCGGCAACGCAAGCGCGAGGCAGGCACGTCGGTGAAAAGGCGGCCGGCCAGTTCCCAAGGGCGCGGCTGGACTCGCGAGGAACTCTACCAACGTGGCCTTTCTCGTTGACACCAACATTCTCGTGTACCGGTTTGATCCGCGCTTTCCAGAGAAGCAGGCGGTGGCGAGCGATCTATTGCGCAAAGGCCTGCTTCGAGACACCGCCCGCATTCCTCATCAGGGGCTCCTCGAATTTGTTGCAGTCGCGACGCGTGCCCGCCCAGGTTCCAAGCCCCTGCTCAACGCCGACGAGGCTCGGCACGAAGCCGAGGAGCTGATGGCGCAGTTCCCGGTGCTGTTCCCGAACGCAGCTTTGTTCCGAACCGCTCTGCAGGGCGCCGCCGCGTACCAACTCTCCTGGTTTGACGCCCACATGTGGGCCTACGCGGAGCATTACGGACTGGAAGAAATCGTTTCCGAGGATTTTGGGCACGGGCGGTTGTATGGCAGCGTGCGGATTCGGAATCCGTTCCTGCGGCCGTAACCTCGGCGGTGAAGCGCTCTACAGCGTCCGCTTAAACAGCGGCACCGCCAGAGCCAAGGTCCCCACCGCGAAGAATGACAGAAACAACAGGTCCGGCACAATGGCTCCCAGCCCGCTCTCCTTCAGCAGCAACGCCTTGAATCCATGCACCGCATACGTGAACGGGTCCACAAACGCGATGCCCCGCAGCCAAGCCGGAAACGCCTGCACTGGATAAATCGATCCGCTGGGGAAAAACAGCAGAGTGTTCAGAATGCCGAAGGTCGCGCGCGGCACCAGCGGATCCTCCACCCGCACCATCATCAGAAACATCATGCCGTTGAACGCCGAGGCGGTCGCCAGGATCATCGCCAGCAATCCCAGCATGGTCAGCGGATTGAAAATCGTTCCCACGCCTGCGATGAGCGACCCGATCATGGTGATGACCACCCCGGTCAGCACGCCCTTGATCGCGCCCGCGCCATTCAGCCCGAATACCAGCTCAGCCTTGGTGATCGGAGTCACCAGATATCCCTCGTGGATTCCGCGCGCCTTGTCGTCGATGTACAGCATCCCCCCGCCGATCATGGCCGACACAAACATGGCCAGCGCGATCGACCCCGGCAGCAGGTACTTCATGTATTCGATATACGGATATAACTCGACCACATCGAGCGCCGTCTGTTGCAACAGCCGCGGCGCGATATCCGGCTGGTTCAATGCGTTGGTAACTTCGTTCATCTTTTCTGTGAACGTCGAACTCATGAAGTTGTCGCTGTTGTCCACAATCAGCGCGATCCGCGGATGATTTTTCTCGTACACCAGCTTCGAATACTGCGCTGGAATAATCACCGCGCCCTGAATCTTCCCGTTGCGCACGTCCTCCCGCGCCCGCACTTCGTTGTCATACGGGACCGCGATAAACGTCCCCGCATTCGCCCGCACCGCGTCAAACGCTTCCTTGATGCGGACGGCCTGGGTGCCATGATCCTCATCCACCAGGCCCATTTTCGCGTCGCGGATCTTCCCGCCAAACGCGTTGCCCAGCACGATCAACTGCACCAGCGGAAAGATCATCGACACCATCATCAGTGCCGGCGAGCGGAAAAACTTCCGCATCTCACGCTCGATAATCGCCATCATCCGATTCATGGCCGTACCCCCGGGCTTTGCGGCATCACGAACGTGTAGGCCTTCACCAGTTCATCGCGCAACTGCCGCCCCGTGTAGTGGACAAACACGTCGTCCAGCGTCGTGTTCTGCACCGTAAGCGTCTTCAACCCGACGCCCACAACCACCGCCATCTCTACCAGATCCGTCGTCGTGCCCGACCCATTCGACGTCAGCACCCGGAACATCCCCGCGCTTTGGTTCTGCACCGACGTCACTCCCGGCAATGCCTTCAGCCGCGCTTCCCAATCGTCCGGGGGATGCTCGAAGTGCGCCTCGATCACGTTTGACCCCGGCACGCTCGCCTTCAACGCTTCCGGAGTATCGAGCGCCACCAGTTTGCCGTGATCCACAATTGCAATCCGGTTGCAGAGCCGGTCCGCTTCGTCCATGTAGTGCGTGGTGATCAGCACGGTAAGCTTGCGTTTCGCCTTGATCGCAGTCAGCATCTCCCAAACCGCCACGCGCGACACCGGATCGAGACCGGTGGTCGGTTCATCCAGGAAAAAAATCTTCGGTCTATGGACCAGCCCCCGCGCAATTTCCAACCGCCGCCGCATTCCGCCCGAGAGCGTCTTGGTCTGCGCGCCCCGCCACTTCGTAAGGTCCACCGTCTCCAGCAATTCTTCGACCGCCTCTTTACGCCGCTGGGTCGGAACGTCATAGAGCTTGGCGTAAATGTTCATGTTCTCTTCCACGGTCAAATCCAGATCGCTGGTTAAAGCCTGAGGAATCACCCCAATCGTCCGCCGCACCGCATCCGGATCGCGAACCACATCGTGGTCCGCGACACGCGCCGACCCCGCCGTGATCGAAATCAACGTCGTCATCATCCGGATCAACGTGGATTTCCCCGCTCCATTCGGCCCCAGCAGGCCGAAAATCTCCCCCTCCTTCACCGCAAACGAAACATCGTCTACCGCCGTGAAATCCCCATATCGTTTCACGATGTTTTTCACTTCAATCGCGTTGGGAGCGTCGGCCGCTACCTCGCTCCGCAGGCTCATTTCCGACGCGGCAACACTCATGCCATTCGTGGTGTTTCCGTTAGACTGGTTCACGTCTTCATTCATGGCTGGACCTTGCAACTCTGAAGATTGCGCGTGAGAACTCGGTCGTCCCTCCGGGACTTGAGTCCTTCTTCCCACTTTTCCCAGCGCTGAAGCGCTGGGCTAAGTTCGGTCGCCCCTCCGGGGCTGGATCTTCCTGTGATTCCTTCTGCAGGCTGCGCGAAAAGGAATTGTCACTCGCAGCCTGAACTTCTGAAACCTAGAAACTCTGAAAACCTTCCTTTATTTCACTTGCGCCGCTGGTACCAAGACCTCCGCCGTCATCCCCGGTACATACGCCCCTTTGGGATTCTCCAGCCTCACCTTCAACGCGACCGTCCGTATATCCCGCTTCCGCCGCCCCACATCCCGCTGCGTAGCGAAATCTGCGGCCGCAGCCTTATAAAAAACTTTTCCCGGGACCACCGTCCCTCCCGGCAGCCGCACCCGCAGCGTATCTCCAAATCCAATGTGATCGGCTTCCGTCTCCGGAATCGCCGCGAACACCCAGGTGTCGCTGAAATCCACCACGGTCACAATCGCCTGTCCCGCGTTTACCACTTCGCCTTCGCGCGCCGCTCGCACCAGTACCGTCCCTGTCACCGGCGCATAAATCTTGGTATATCCCAGCCGCACTTCCCCTTCTTTCAACTGCGCCACCGCGTTATCCACCTGCGCCCGCGTCGCTGCCACGGTACTCTGAGCTGCGGTCGCCTGATTGGTGCGCGCAATCGCCGAATTCAGATCCGCCTGCCCCGCGGTCACCTGATCCTTCAGCGCCTGCACGTTCGCCTGCTGTGCCTTCAGATTCATCTCCGCCTGCACCCGGTCCTGGTCCGATGCCACCCCCGCCTGCGCCAATCCAATCGTTCGCCGGCTGTCGCTCTCCACCCGCGTCAAGGTCGCTTCCGCCTGTGCCGGTTGAGCTCGAGCCACCGCCAGCCGAGCCTGCGAATTCGCTACATCCCCCGCCGTCGACCCTTTGGTCGATTGCCGAGTGAATTCGCTCTCGCTGACTTTCGACCGTAAACTGGCAATCGTGGCCACCGCCCCCCGCTCCTGCGCCTCCAGCTCCGCGGGATCCAGCAGCGCGATCAAGTCGCCCTGCTTTACCGTCGATCCTTCGTCCACCAGCAGCTTCAGAATCCTCCCCTGCATCTGCGGACTGACCACAATCTGGTTCGCATCGACCGTCCCCACCAGCACCAGGTCGTTGCCGCCAGGAGTAGAAAAAAAGTAGTACCCCGAAGCAATGGCGACAATGATGGCCAGCAAGATCAAGAACTTAATTCGCGCACTCATTGAAAATCTCCTAGCAGGATAGCTGTCAGCTCTCAGTTGTCAGTTATCAGTTGTCAGTTTCGACTTTTTGCTCTTGGCCCCCTGGCTCGGGGTGACAGCCGAAAGCGACAAGCTGAAAACTGAGAGCTGTCCGCTGAGAGCTAAGAAACAAACAGCGCCGCCGAAATAAACTCCAGCACAAACGCCCGGCGCTCCCGAATCCTTTGCTCCGACAACGGGTCCACTTTCATCAGCGCCTTCATCAGCGGCGCCGTTGTGAAATAGAAGACAATCACCGCCACCACCGACGGCAGAAAATCCAT
>JBGPFV010000221.1:0-5177 GCA_041483535.1 Terriglobia bacterium
CTGTGGGCCTTCGTGCGCGAGTCCACGCCCGAGCAGCGGCGGCGGCGCTACGGTGACATGGAGTACGACTGGGAAAATCGCGTCAACACGACCAGCGGCACGGTGGGCTGGCGCGCGCGGCTGCTGGGAATGTTTCATTCACCTTATCAAGCGACCGAGCCGACGCTGTTTCGGGAGATGATGGGGAGCCTGCCCATCGAGTTCGACCAATTCACCTTCATCGATATTGGATCGGGCAAGGGACGAACGCTGCTGATGGCGTCGGAGTATCCATTTCGGAGGATTGTAGGAGTGGAGTTGATTGAAGAATTGCATCACGCGGCGGAAGAGAATATTCGCCTGTACCATTCCGCGACTGAGCGCTGCACCCAGATCGAAGCGGTCTGCACGGATGCTTGCGAGTTTGTTTTTCCGGACACGCCGCTGGTGTTGTACTTGTTCAATCCGTTGCCGGAGGCGGGATTGCAGCGGGTGCTACGAAATCTTGAACAGTCGTTGGAGCAGGCGCCGAGGCCGGTTTGGATGGTGTACCACAACCCCGCGATGGACAGTATGGTGGCAGCGTCGCGGGCACTGGTGAGGGCCGTCGGAACAGAGCAGTACACGGTGTTCAGATCGGAACCAGGTTTCAAGGTTTCAGAGTTTGAAGGTTTCAAAGACCCAAGCCAGGGTTGCCGCCGATCCTAAAGCATTGAAACCTGCATTTCATTGTCATTTCAGGTAAGCGAAAGCAGGGTAAAGGTAGAATCAAAGGATTGGGGATTTGCCCGAAGTGAGGAATCGATTAATTTGCTGGCCGGTGACGGTGGCGGCCGTCGTTTTGTGCTTCACCCCGCTGGCCCGCGCACAGAGCACTCGAGCACAGGACGTGCGCCAGCTCGCCCGCGCGGTGGATGACCACTACAACCACCTGCGCAGCCTGCAATCGGACTTCACCGAGATCTATCGCGGCGACGGCGCCGAGCGTGTGGAATCGGGCACGCTGTGGTTGAAAAAGCCGCGCAAGATGCGGTGGGAATACCGTTCTCCGAAAGAGAAGCTGTTCATCAGCGACGGCCAGGCGGTGTGGTTCTACCTGCCCGCGGAACGGCAACTGAGAAAAACGACGCTCCGGAAGCTGGACGACCTGCGGTCGCCACTGGCATTCTTACTCGGCAAGACCAAGCTGGAGAATGAATTACAGGGGCTTTCGAAGGTTGTGGATCAATCGCCCCTGGGAGCTGGGAACACGCTGCTGCGAGGGGTTCCGCGGGCCCTGGCGGGCGCGGCGAGCGAGGTGCAACTGGAGATCACGCCCTCCGACCAGATCGTGCGCATCGTTTTGGTGGAAGCCGACGGGGCTACGACGGAGTTCCGCTTTGCGGGCTGGAAGGAGAATCCGGAACTGAACGACGGCCAGTTCCAATTCACTCCTCCGCCGGGAGTGGAGACGGTGGAGGGAGATTTGGGACGGTAAGGGGGGACGTTGGTCGAGTTTGCTAGTGGAGAGCCGGGCGTCCCCGCCCGGCTGGACGGGCGAGACGCCCGTCGCTCCACTGAATGGCTCGTAACGCGGCGTTTGAGCTGATTACTTGCGTACCAGGCCGATGGGCCGCTGCGGTAACTTCTTTGGGAACAGAATGTTACACTTGGCCTGAGAAGCTGGCTCGCAGCCAGATCACTCTGCATCAGACGAGATCGAATGCCACAATTCCTGGTCAAAGTCGCCGACGAACAGGGCCATCTGCGGCAGCAGGTGGAGCATGGGTATTCCGAAGCCGAGGTCCACAACCGGTTCACGCAGCAGGGATACCTGGTGTACTGGGTCAAGCCTCGGACCATCCTTAGCCGGGGCGGGGGCCAAGGCGGCAAGCTGCGACAGTCCACGTTCTTGATCTTCAACCAGCAGTTTCTGACGCTGATTAAAGCCGGACTGCCGATCCTGACGGCGCTGGATCTTTTGATCAAGCGGCAACGGGACAAGTCTCTGTTAAAGCAGCTGGAAAATGTGCGCGAGCGGGTAAAAGGGGGCGAGTTGCTCTCCGATGCATTCGCCGCCCAGCAGGTGTTTCCGAAGATGTACACGACGACGCTGATGGCCGGGGAGAGGAGCGGCAGCATGGAAGAAGTTCTCGGCCGCTACATCGCGTATCAGCGGATGGTACAGACTTTCCGTAAGAAGCTGCTGGTGTCGCTGGTGTATCCGGCGCTGCTGGTCTCGGTGGTAACGGTGATGCTGATTTTTCTGATCACCTATGTGGTGCCGAAGTTTGCCGACCTGTTCAACAACCTGGGAGCACAGCTGCCGGCGATCACGGTGTTCATGCTGACGGTGGGTCTGAACGCGCAGAAGTATGCGTGGATCGTGCTGCTGGCGGCGGTGGTGGCGGTGGTTTTATTGCTGCGGTGGAAACAGAGCGATCGGGGGGCGGAACGGATTGACCGGTTTCTGCTGCGGCTGCCGCTGATCGGGGAAATCCGGCTGAAGTATCAGGTGGCGAATTTCTCGCGCATTCTGGGGACGCTGCTGCAAGGCGGGCTGCCCTTGGTGCCGGCGATGGAAACGGCCGGCGAATCGATGAGCAGCCGGCAGATGATAAACGGCATCACCGCCGCGGCGGAGCGGGTGAAAGAAGGACAGACGCTGGCGCATAGCATGGAGGCACAAAAGTTATTTCCGGATTTGGCGGTGGAGATGCTGGAGGTCGGCGAATCGACGGGTGCGCTGCCGGCGATGCTCGCATCGGTGGCGGAGTTCTACGAAGAAGACGTGCAGACGGCGCTGAGCGCGGCCATGGCGCTGATTGAGCCGCTGATCCTGGTCGTCATGGCGGTATTTGTCGGCGGCATCCTAATTTCTCTGTATATGCCGATCTTTACCTTGGGAGCGAGCGTGCACTAGGTGTAGAGACGGGGCTTGCCCCGTCTCCGCCGGGAAGGGAGACGCGGCAAGCCGCGTTTCTACAGAAGGGATTGAAAGGGCTGTAAACTGGAATGGCGATGGCGGACAAGAAGACAGCGCTGATCAACGGCGGGAATGGCGGGAAACTGGCGCCGGAAACCGCGTCGGTTCCGGACGAACTGGCACACGCGCGGGATATCGCGCGGCGCTACCGCTGCGAATTCATCGACCTGAGCGATTTCCAGTTGCACCACGATCTGTTCGAAAAGATCCCCGTGCACCTGATGTTCCGCTATAACTTCGTACCCCTGGACGAGACCGCGGACGGGCGGCTGGCGATTGCGATTGCCGATCCCAGCCAGTTGATGATGATCGACGAAATCAGCCTGCTGCTGGGCAAGCGGATCGTCACCAAAGTTTCCACCCTCAAGCAGATCTCCGACATTCTGAAGAAGACGGAGCAGTCCAAGCGCGTGCTGGAAGACGCGAGCGAGGGGTTCACGCTGGACGTGATCCGCGAGGACGAAGCCGGGAACGACGAGACCATTTCCATCGACAAGTTGACGGCGACGGCGGGCACCGACATGAGCCCGATCATTCGCCTGGTCGACACCACGATTTTCACGGCGTTGCAGCGGCGGGCGAGCGACATCCACATCGAGACGCGGGACGACTCGGTGGTCATCAAATTTCGCATTGACGGCGTGCTCACCAACGCCATGCCGCCCATCGGCAAAGAGCACCACTCGACCATCATTTCGCGCGTCAAGGTGATGAGCGAACTCGATATTTCCGAGCGCCGCGTGCCCCAGGACGGCCGCTTCCGCGTGAAGTACAACGGGCGCGCCATCGACTTCCGGGTTTCGATCATGCCCTCGATCCACGGCGAAGACGCGGTGCTCCGGGTGCTGGACAAAGAGTCGATGAGCGAGAAGTTTAAGAAGCTCACGCTCGACGTGGTCGGGTTCGACGAGGACGATCTGCGCCGCTTTCGCCGCTACATCAAGGAACCCTACGGCATGGTGCTGGTCACGGGACCGACCGGCAGCGGCAAAACCACGACGCTCTACGCCGCCGTCAACGAGATCAAGACCGACGAAGACAAGATCATCACCATTGAAGACCCGGTCGAGTATCAAATACGCGGCATCACCCAGATTCCGGTCAACGAGAAAAAGGGATTAACCTTCGCCCGCGGCCTGCGGTCGATTTTGCGTCACGACCCGGACAAGATCATGGTAGGCGAAATCCGCGACAACGAGACGGCGCAGATTGCCATCCAATCGGCGCTGACCGGCCACCTCGTGTTCACCACCGTGCACGCCAATAACGTGGTCGACGTGCTCGGACGCTTCCTGAACATGGGCGTCGAACCTTACAACTTTGTGTCGGCGCTGAACTGTATTCTGGCGCAGCGCCTGGTGAGGGTGATCTGCGATTCCTGCCGGACGGCCGTGGTGTATCCGAATGACGTGCTGGAAGCGAGCGGCCTGGACCCGCAGCCATGGTCGCAGGTCCCTTTGTACGAAGGGCAGGGTTGCATCGAGTGCGCGGGCACGGGGTTCAAGGGCCGGACGGCGATTCATGAGTTGCTGGATTTGACCGACCGCATCCGCGAGATGATTCTGGAGCGGAGGCCGACGTCGGAGATACGGAAAGCCGCTCGGGAAGAAGGCATGCGCTTCCTGCGCGAATCGGCGCTGGATAAAGTGCGCGGCGGATTTACCACTCTGAAGGAGATCAACAAGGTCACCTTTATCGAGACCATGCGGTAGCCGGGCATGACTTCAGCGTGGCCAGAAGTCCAGCCCGAGCACCCGCCGAGGTAACTGTTCTCGCCAGGAAGGTACGGGATATCATCAAGTTTTGAAGTCGATGGAGGGACGGGCGTCTCGCCTGTCCGGCCGGGCGGGGACGCCCGGCGCTCCACTGTTCGGCAATTGGATCAGCGATGGCTTCCAACTCCAAACACGTCCGTCGTCCAACCTTGGCCTGTGAGATCGCGGCGGACCGTGTTCTAGCGGGCCGCGCCGCCGACACGGGGCGGATGGTGGAGATCGCGTCGGCACGGGAACTGGCCCCCGGCACGGTGGTACCCGATTTGATGGAAGCGAATCTGCTCGACGGGAGGGCGGTGCGGCAGGCGATTGCAAGCGCGCTCGGCGGCGTCGGCGGGCACTCGCGCGACGTGATCGCGATTCTTCCCGACACCTCGGTGCGGGTGGTGCTGCTGGATTTCGAAGCGCTCCCCGCGAAGCGGGACGAAGCCGAAGCGGTGGTCCGGTTCCGGCTGAAG
>JBGPFV010000222.1:0-5171 GCA_041483535.1 Terriglobia bacterium
CACGGGTAGGAGTTCTTTCAACAACGAAGTGAATTCGAGCTCGGCAAACAGCGCGCGCAGACCTTCCATGTCCGGCTCGCCCATTTTCATTGTGGCAACTTCCAGTTCGACCGCCACGTCGGTGTCAATGGTGACCAGTTGCTTGCTGTGTAGAATGTTGTCGCGATTATTCTGCAGCGATTCCCGATACGTCTTCTTCTCGACCTCCGCGGCATGTTCCAGCGCCTGCTCTACGCTGCCGAAGCGCCGAATAAGATCCACCGATCCCTTGTCGCCAATCCCAGGGGCACCCGGGATGTTGTCCACGGAATCGCCGCGCAGGGCCATCACATCGATTACTTTGGAAGGAGGGACTCCGAGAATTTCTTCCACCTTGGCGGCATCGCAAATCAAATTGTCTTTCGGCGGGTTCAGTACGCAGACCTTGTCGTTCACCAACTGCAGCATGTCTTTGTCGCTGGACACGACAAATACCGAGTACGACTCCGCCGCCGCTTTCCGGGCCAAGGTTCCGATCACATCGTCGGCTTCGTAACCTGCCAATTGCAAAATCGGGATGCGATACCCTTCCAGCGCGCGGCGAATGTAGGGAATCTGTTGCACAAGATCGCCCGGCATTTCCTTGCGGGTCGCCTTGTAGCCGCCATACTCCGCTTCTTTGAACGTCTGCGTCTTCATGTCGAACTTGCGGATGGTCGTAATCGCTTCCGCCTGCCGATTGCGGATCGTCGGCGCGCCCACATCGAACACCGCCGCCAGATACTCAGGCGAAAAATCGTCGCGCAGCTTGCGCAGCATGTTGACGAAAACATAAGTCGCCGCTGTCGGAACCCCCGTCTTCGTGGACATCGGCCGCTGCCGCGCCATGGCGTGATAAGCGCGAAAAATGAACGACATCGTATCGATCAGGAAAATCCGGCCCTTACCTTCACCGTGACTAGGAGCGGAAGGAGGCGGAGCTACACGCGCGGAATTCACTGGGGGCGGCGATTTCTTTTTCGGGGGCAACTGGCCAAGTTTAGCAGCTAAGCACTTCTTAACCACAGAAAGCGCAGAGGAACACAGGAGGATTTTATCGCGAGCCCGCGTCGAGAATCGCGAGCGCCTGGTGCGAACCGTCACTGCAAATGGCCCGCAATCGCGTATGATATGAAGCTTTCGGCCCTCGCCCGCTGAGTGCCGATTCTGAGTCCTGCATGCTGCCCTTCAAACTCGTCTACAGCGGCGACTATTATCTGCCCATCGGCTCCCATGTTTTTCCCGCCGACAAATACAGGCTTATTCATGACCGGCTGCTCGCGTCTGGAGTGGCCGAGGCTTCCGATTTTGTCGCGCCTGGTCCAGCAACCGACCAGGACGTGCTGCTGGTGCACACTCCGTTATACGTCCAGAAGTTGAAGACGGGCACGCTCAGCGCCCGCGAAGAACTAGAGCTCGAAGTCCCGTACTCGCCAGCGTTGGTGCGCGCCTTCTGGCTCAACGCGGGCGGCTCCATCCTGGCCGCCGATCATGCCCTCCACGACGGGGTCGGGATCAGTATCGGCGGAGGATTCCATCACGCCTTCCCCGATCACGGCGAAGGCTTTTGCGTGATCCACGACGTGGCCATCGCCATCCGCCGCATGCAGCACGACGGCAAGATTCGCACCGCGATGACCGTCGACTGCGACGTGCATCAAGGCAATGGCTCGGCCACGATCTTTGCGGGCACAGGTAAGGCCGGCGAGCCTTTGCCGTCGGCGCCCGACTCCACGTGGAATCCATCACGGATGGCTGAAACGGAAAGGGGCGGCTCTCAGGTCGAGGACGTCTTCACCATCTCGCTTCACCAGCAAAACAACTATCCGGTGTTTAAGCCGCCTTCGTCGCTTGACATGAATTTGCCCGATGAGACCGGCGACGGCGAATATCTGGCGTGCCTGGGCGACGCGCTCAGTATGGGGTTGAGCAAGTTCAGGCCGGACCTCATCTGTTACCTCGCCGGAGCGGACCCTTATCGCGAGGATCAGCTGGGCGGATTGTCGTTGACGATCGAGGGTTTGAAGGAGCGCGATGCTCTCGTGTTCCGAACCGCCAAGGCCGAAGGCATCCCGGTGATGATTACACTCGCCGGCGGTTACGCCTTGAAGATCGAGGACACGATCACCATCCACTGCAACACGGTGATCGCGGCGAGGGAAGTGTTTTCCACCGAATCATCCTGAGCGTCGCGACTGCTAAAATAGCTGTTTACGCCTATGTTTGAGAATCTCCAGGAAAAACTCCAGCGCGCCTTCAAGTCTCTTCGCGGACAGGCTGTCCTCACGGAAGAGAACATCTCCGAGGCGCTGAAACAGATTCGTCTGGCGCTGCTTGAGGCCGACGTTAATTTCAAAGTTGTCAAAGAGCTCATCGACCGCATCCAGGCCAAGGCTGTCGGGCAGGAAGTGTTGACCGCGCTTTCGCCCGGTGAGCAGGTGATTAAGATCGTCCGCGACGAACTGGTCGCTACGCTTGGCAAAGATACGGCTAAATTAAAGTTCGCCTCGCAACCGCCGACGGTCGTGCTCATGGCTGGGTTGCAGGGGTCGGGCAAAACTACGACCTCGGGCAAACTTGCCAACTGGCTCAAGAATGGCGGACACCGTCCGCTGCTGGTCTCGGTTGACGTTTACCGTCCGGCGGCGCGCGAGCAACTCAAAGTGGTTGCGGCGGCGGTCAAGGCCAATCTTTACGAAGGCGAAGTCGGCGAGGCGAATACGGCTACCGTCGAGCGGCTTGCGAAAGAAGCGCGCCGCGAAGCCATCAACACCGGCTGCGACGTGCTTATCGTCGATACCGCTGGGCGTCTTCACATCGACGAGCAGCTCATGGAGGAGATGCAGTCGCTGAAGCGGCTGCTCAATCCGCAGGAAATTTTGTTTGTCGCCGATTCGATGACTGGACAGGACGCGGTCCGCTCGGCCGATGAATTCCATAAGAAGCTCACGCTTACCGGTGTGGTGCTTACTAAGATGGACGGCGACGCTCGCGGCGGCGCGGCCCTTTCCATTCGCCAGGTTACCGGACAGCCGATCAAGTTCATCGGCATCGGCGAAAAATACGATGCGCTTGAGCCTTTCCACCCCGACCGCATTGTGTCGCGCATTCTTGGCATGGGCGATATCCTCTCGCTCATCGAAAAGGCCGAGTCGCAAATCGACAAGAAGAAGGCCAACGAACTTGCCTCCAAAGTGCTTGCGGGCGACGGCTTTTCGCTGGAAGATTTCCGCGACCAGTTGCGGCAGGTTCGCAAAATGGGATCGCTGCAAAGTCTCATGGGCATGCTGCCCAGCGTCGGTGCGTTTTCCGGCCTGCAAAAAGCCGCCGACCAGGTTGACGAAAAACAGATCAATCGGGTCGAGGCCATCATCAATTCCATGACCGGCTTTGAACGCAACCATCACGAAGCCATCAGCGGCAGCCGGCGCAAGCGCATTGCTCGCGGCTCCGGCACCAGCGTGCAGGAAGTCAATAACCTGCTTCGACAGTATGCGCAAATGAAAAAAATGTTCAAGCAGATGGGCAAGCCGAGTTTCGCGCGGCGCATGGCGGGGATGAAGTTTCCCAAGTAGGCAGTTGCCAGTACCCAGCTACCAGTTCCTGAACGGCGGGGATTTTACTGGCAACTGGCCACTGGCAATTGCTCTTATGAAGTGGCGCTCTCTCCAGGAATCCGGCTCCTACAGCGACTTTCGGCCGCTGCGCGAAATTTTTGCCGAGCGCAAGGACGCTATCGCCAAGTACGTTCCTGCTGACGTTCAGGCTGTCCATGCTCGCGCCGTCGTGGGCCTCAAGGCTCAGGGAATCGCGGCCCATGCGCTCAAGGTCGGCGACAAGTCGCCTTCGTTCGAACTCCCCGACCACAACGGCAAGCCCGTTTCCTCCGCCGATCTTCTGGCCAACGGCCGCTTCGTTCTCTTGTTCATCCGCGGACGATGGTGCCCATTCTGCGTCGGGCAGATGGAGGCCATGTCTTCCATTGCCGCCGCGATCGAAGCTGCCGGAGCGTCGCTGGTTGCTGTCTCTCCGCAAACGGAGAAACAGGCCTTCTTCATGCACGACCAGCACAAGCTCGCCTTCCCGCTGCTGGTGGACGCTCACAACCAACTCGCCCGCCAGTTCGGACTGGTGTATCGCGTCCCCGAAGAACAGCAGGGGCTCTACCGCAGCACCTTCGTCAACTTGCCCTTTGCCAACGGCGACGACAGTTGGGAGCTGCCTGTTCCCGCAACGTTTGTTGTCGACCGCGACAGCAGCATCCTGTTCGCCTCAGCTAACGAGGACTACACCGAACGGCCGGAGCCGTTGGAGATGCTTTCGGCGGTCGAGTCTGGCGGCTGAGTTCAAGGGGCTTCTAATCCTCAAATTCCCTTTTGTTTACCTTTAGGATATTACACATTTGTTTATGCCCCCCCCCCCCAATTTCCGCTAAAGTATTCTAACTAAAAGACTTACTTGTAAAGTATTCCGGAATATGAACTTAAGCTCGATTTTCCGCCTAAATTCCCGTTTTGGGGCGGTTTGGGGGGAGGATTCCTGCTTGTCCACACTGGGTTCGCTCACACCCGCTGAACGCCTCTGTTTATCAAAGAGCCACTAACGAATAGGACTGCTGCAGCTTCGAGGGCCGTCTCTGGAGACAGGCACACCTCTCGCTATCCTAATCCGAGATGATTGTCGCATCGAGTGGGGTGGGAGTCTGTGATGGCGCACACCGGCTGGTAGTGATGAAAAATCACGTAGAGTCAGTGCCGCAGTCCAACAATATCCCAAGATTGACGTGACCGTGGAATCCCAGGTCTCGAAAAGCGCGAGACCTGGGGCACCCCTGGCGGCCATCAATGGGAAGACGACGGCGTCGCGAAAGGGGAATGAGCCGTGGCCAAATCCCAGGTGGACGGAGCCATGAAATCCCGGCTTTCGAAAAGCGCGAAAGGTGGGGACGCCGGCTGTCAAATCAAAACACCTCGATGGGCGCGGTGTGACCGGATGCAGACGCGAGCCGGGCGTCACGTGTAAGCAATCGAGCTCCGAGTTTTTCGGCAAGCACGACGTAGGCCGCATCATACGCGGACAAATTGTGACGGAGCTGCCAAATGCGGGGCAGCAGAACGAAGTGGGGATAGCGAGTGATTCGCAAGTCGAGCAAG
>JBGPFV010000223.1:0-5138 GCA_041483535.1 Terriglobia bacterium
GCCGCGGTGTAGCTGGACGGCGCCAGGAAAACCACCGGAGCCTTCCCGAAAGTGCTGGTCAGCATTTCCGCGAGGCGCCGTCCCACAAACGGATGATTGATCTGGAACTTGATGAACAAAACGCCATCGGGCGCAAGCAGCGCGCGCGCTTCGCGGAAGGACTCTTCGGTGTAGACGAAGTTGTCGAGGCGCATGTTGGAATAGTCGGAAAGCTGGGTGTGGGAATCGAGCAATCCGAAAAGGATCAGGTCATAACGGGCCGTGGTGCGCTTCATGAAGGCGCGGGCATCCGTGAGGTGGGCAGAGACGCGCGGGTCGTCGTAAGGATGCTCGGGGTGGCGGCGGCGGCCGAGGTCGAGAATCTTGGGATCGATCTCCACGGCATCGACGTGTCGGCTCTGGTGCCGCAGAGCGGCGGCAACGTCATTCCCGGCGCCCGAGCCGACGATCAGGACGCTCGGGTTCGGAGAGGCAAAACGGAAAGGAAGATTGTAGGGATTCTCATCCGGCGCCTCTTTCAACAACTGGGGGTGGCGACGCAAGAAATCGGGAGAGAGATCCGCAATTACCTGGTATCCAGTGTGGTTGACGCGAATCTCGGTGCGCAAAAGTTCGCCATTCGGAAAAGTTTCGTCCTCGAGTTCGATCTGCTGGTAGGGAGTCCAGAGGTTGAAGTGGTGCGGAGTGGACGGATCGACGAGCAGAAGCGCCACGGGCAAGATGGCGGCGGCGAGCCTGATGGATTCGCTGCGATTGGATTGCAGTAGCGCTATTCCCGCCAGAACGGCGGTGAACCACATGGCCGGGGGCAGAGCCAACCACGACACGGCAAAAAACGCGAGAATCCCTACCAGACTGCCGGCCAGATTCCACGAGTAGCCCAAAAGTGGGCGCGGCGCCAGTTCGATCTGGCGGCTCACCGTCTGTCCGATGGGGATGAATAGGGACGTGATCAGGAAGAGCAGAATGGCAGTCACCGCCACCGCCAGCAGCAAGCCCGTGGTGTCATGCACGGCGTGGGTAGCCCATATCTCGATATCCTGTGACGCGCCCAGGTATTGCGAGAGGCTCTCCATGATCTGCGGGCCGCGCCAGGGCAGACGAACCACGGCGATCAATCCGACCAGAGCGGTAACGGCGGTCTGCCAGCGGGGCCGTTGGCGGGCGAGAGCGCAGCCCAACCCGAAGCCAAGAAAACAGAGCAGCAGCGCCAGATTTTTTACATAGGCAAAGACCCGGACTTCGGTGGCGACCCAGCGGATCAGCGCGAGCTCCGCGAAGAGAGTGAGCGCGCTAGCCAGAAACAGGGCAGAGAGACTCCAGCGTTCGGGATGGTCGGAGGCCTGGGTGCGCGGCTTGATCAGACGGTAGCCGACGAGCAGCACGGCAGCCAGGATGAAACCGGGGACGCGAAACGACATTGGGAAATCCGTGGAGATTAAGAGCGCAACAGGATACCACGCGGGATGGAAGGCGGTTCGCGTAGGGACAGCCGCCCTGTTAGCAGGCGAGCTGGTCGCGGGTTAGCTTCAGGCCAGTCAGATTGCCGAGGATGGTAACCGCGATCTGTTCAGTGCGGAAAAATTCTTCGGCGGTTTGCTGCAGGTCGTTTACGGTGACGGCTTCGATGCGTTCGATGAGTTCGTCGAGTCCAATGAAACGGTCGTAGTACATTTCCTGGCGGGCCAGGTTCGACATCCGGGCGGTCGAGGATTCGAGCGAGAGCATCAGGCTGCCTTTGAGCTGGTCCTTGGAGCGGCGTAGTTCTTCTTCCGGTACAGGCGTGCTTTTCAGATTGCGGAATTCCGCGACCACGCACTCCACAACCTTGATGGCCGACTCGCGCGAAGTGCCCGCATACACGCACATCGAGCCGGTGTCGCGGTAGGGGTTCAGGTCGCTATAGATCGAATACGCGAGCCCTTGGCGCTCGCGGATGTTCTGGAACAGGCGCGAGCTCATGCCTCCTCCCAGCAGCGTATTCAGGATGTACGACGCGTAGCGGCGTTCATGGGCCATGGGATGCGAGGGAACGCCGATGCAGATCTGCACCTGCTCCAGCGACTTCTTATTGCGCAGGTTGATGCGGGAAGAAGTTTTGGGCGGGGGAGAGTGCAATCCATTTTTTGCCGGCTTTACGTGTTCAAAGTGTTTCGCGACGAGTTCCACAAAGTGCTTGTGGTCGAGATTACCGGCGGCGCTGATGATGAGGTTGCCGGGAGCGAAGTGGTGGCCATAAAAGCGCGAGACCACCGGGCGCTCGAATTTCTTGACCGTGTCGCGCGTGCCCAGAATCGGCAGACCGAGGGCGTGGTCCTTCCAGAAACTTTGGGTGAAGATTTCGTGGACCAGGTAATCGGGATTATCCTGATCCATTTTAATTTCTTCGAGGATGACGCCGCGCTCGCGGGCAATGTCGCCGGCGTCGAAGACAGGATGAAGGACAAGATCGCTGAGGACGTCCATGGCGAGCGGCAGGTGCTCATCGAGCACTTTAATGTTGAAGCAGATACATTCCTTCGCCGTGAACGCATCCATATTGCCGCCGATCGAATCGACCTGGCGAGCGATGGCTTCCGCGGAGCGCGTCTCCGTTCCCTTGAACACCATGTGCTCGATGAAGTGGGAGATGCCATTCCATTCCGAATCTTCGTCGCGCGACCCCGACTTGAGCCAGACTCCGATCGCAACCGAGCGGATGTGGGGCATCTGCTCGGTGATCACGGTCAGTCCGTTCGGCAGGCTCTGACGACGAATGCTGCGCGTTTCTTTTACCATTTAATTTCTTGGTTTCCCATTTCCCGTAGAGACGCGGCTTGCCGCGTCTCCGGAGACAGGGCGAGCCCCGTCTCTACAAGTGCAAGAACCTGCGTAAGCGCTAGAGTCGCTGGTGTTATTCTCCCACAATCCCGGGCGGAGCGACGGCGGTTGCAATTCGACCTTGTTTTTCTTTAACTTACGGAGAATTCTTGGTGTCATAATTTCAGTATCATACTGACAGACGGGCACCGACGCCCGGCGCTCCATCCCAATGCCAAGCCCGCCATCCAATTCGCTGTTAGGACTTAGCCTGCAGGAACTCACGAATCTTGCGCTGGGGTCGGCTCAGCCCGCCTATCGCGGCCAGCAATTATTTGATGCGCTCTATCGGCAAAGGATTGACCGGTTGGACCAGGTTTCGACCCTGCCGCTCCAATATCGCGCTCGCTTGGCGGAGGAGGGTTGGGGAGTAGGGTTTCCGAAAATTGCGCGCAAGTTTGTTTCAGGCGACGGAACCATACGGTATTTGGTGGAACTCTCCGACGGCGAGACGGTGGAGACGGTCTGGATGCCAGATGGAGATGGCGGGGAGAGCGGCGACGGCAGCGAAGCCGGTGACGAGATAGAAGCCGGCACCGCTGCGGACCCTGTGGCGGAAAGCGTGGTGGACGGTGGGGTGGACTGTGTGGTGACGGGGCTCCGCCCCGTCCAGCGGGGCCCTTCGGCGTCGCTCAGGGCAGGCGCCGCCCCGCCACCACACGTAAGTTGGCGCCGCTCGACCATCTGCGTATCGAGCCAGGTGGGCTGCGCCGTGAATTGCAAGTTCTGCTTCACGGCATTGCTTGGGGTCAAGCGCAACCTGGAGGCGGGAGAAATCGTTGGGCAGATTGCGGCGGTGCTGCGGGACCAGGGAATCGATCCGCCGCTCGAACGCGTCAACCTCGTGTTCATGGGAATGGGTGAGCCCTTTTTGAACTACGACAACTTCATGAAGTCGGTGCGCCTGCTGGTGGAGGGCGTGGGGATTCCGGAGTCGCGGATGACGGTGTCGACAGCCGGGATCGTGCCGCGGATCCGCGATTTCGGGCAGGAACCGCTGCGGCCGAAGCTGGCGATTTCGCTCAACGGGTCGAATGACGCCTTGCGCAGCGAAGTGATGCCCCTGAATCGGAAGTGGAATCTGGGCGAACTGATGAAAGCGGCGCGCGAGTTTCCGCTGCGGGCGCGGGAGCGGCTCACCTTTGAGTACGTGCTGTTGGGGGGCGTGAATGACGCTCCGGAGCAGGCCCGCGAGGTGGTGGAGTTGGTGCGTGGCCTCAAGGCAAAAATCAATTTGATCGCGTTGAATCCGGGGACGGAATTGCCGTACCGCACGCCGGAGCCAGAGCGCGTCCTGGCGTTCCGGCAGATACTGGTGGCAGCGGGAATTCCAACCTTCGTGCGGCGTCCGCGAGGGCGTGACATTTTTGCGGCCTGCGGGCAGTTGAAGAGGACGATGGAAGTCGCGCCAAGTTCCACGTAGGGACAGCCGCCCTCGGCTGTCCAGCCGAGCGAAGCTCGGCAAGGTGTCCGGGGCCACGGCAAGTCTAGATTCGCTTTAACCTATCCAATCGCCGCGGCATGCCGACGAGCACTGCGCGAGCCTGAGCTGCCTCGTGCGGTGGAACGAGCAGGCAAACCGGAATGAACTCGAACATTGCGGTGCCCTTCGGAGCTAGGGTGCACCGTGAGCGTGGTCCTCATCTTCAGCCGGTCGGAATAAGTCAGCAGCTTCTCCACGCTCACCTTGGCTATCTTTCCTCGCGTCAGGTTACTGACCGAAGGCTGATATTCGTCGAGAATCTCAACCAGTTGCCTCTGCGTGTACCCCTGCTTCTCGATTTCTCGGAGAATCGCATCGATCAGCGTCGCCTTTACCTTCAGCGCCGACGCTTCAGAACGGGACAATCCCAGATCGTCGAACACATCTCCCTTGGTGACGTGGCTCGGCCTGTTTTCGGACTTCACCTGTTTTTCTCCTCTTGCATACGTTCTAGAACCCGTTTCAGCCTGGCTCGCGCGGTCGCGACATCTCGCTTGTCCGTCTTCCGGCTCTCTTTTTCGAAGCACTGCAGCACGTGAATCACGCCGCCAATCCTCGTCAAGTAAACTGCCCGGTACCAGGCCCGCTCATCCGATTCCTTGAGCTCCCAGGCACCTTTTCCGATCGATGCCATCGATCGCGTCTCGCACGCCGGAAGTTCTCCGCTCTGCAGCCTGCGTAAAGAGTAGCCAAGGCTCAGTTTCACATCTCTCGGGAATCCGCTCAGGACTTCTTTCGAATCCCCTTCCCAATGAATCTCTGCCGGTGTGCGCTGAACGTCCTTCATCGGTAAGTA
>JBGPFV010000224.1:0-5113 GCA_041483535.1 Terriglobia bacterium
CAGCGCCACGCAAACTTCTTCGTGGCTGACGGGCGTGACGTAAACCTGGCAGTGGCGGCCCCAGTGCAGTTCCATGAATTCGGACCAGGGCGCAACGCGGTAGTGGCGCCGGAAGCCGAAGCGCAGATTCTTGTTCTGGGTGGCGTTCCGGGTGGTGTTCAAGGTTGCGTCCTGGGCTGCGTTCAAGGTTGCGTTCCGTTCGTGTCGATCCAGGTTTGCCCATGCGCGGACGCGGGAACTGGCTCCGTCGGCGCCCACCACCCAACGCGCGCGCAGCAATTCTCCGGCCACCAGCGCGCCTTCGGGATGAAGCCCGGTGACCGACGTCTGCCACAGCAGGTGAACGCCGCTTGCCGCCGCATGGTCCACCATGATGCGATGCAGATGCGTGCGCCGGATTCCGTACGCGGCCCCGCGAGGAAACGCCGCTTCGGCGGTCATGCCGTCGCTCACAAAACGTACGCCGCGGAAAGGATACGCTTCGCCCTCCGGAATCGTGATGCCGAACTGATGCAGAGACTCGACGCCGTCGGGCATCAGTCCCTCACCGCAGGACTTGTCGATCGGTGGAACTGCGCCGTCGGCCAGCACCACGCCCAAACCATGACGGCGCGCGGCGATGGCCGCCGCCAGACCGGCAGGTCCGCCGCCGGCCACGAATACATCGCACGGATTCGGAAAACGGATCGCCATAAATTGTTCAGCTACGAATGGCGCAGCGCTCCAAAGTGTGCGCGAGAACTCGGTCGTCCCTCCGGGACTTGAGTCACTTCGTTCCGCTTCTCCCAGCGCTGAAGAGCGTGCGTGAGAACTCGGTCGTCCCTCCGGGACTGGAGTCATTTCTTCCACTTTTCCCAGCGCTGAAGCGCTGGGCTAAGCTCGGTCGCCCCTCCGGGGCTGCATTCGCTGGTGCTTCGTTCCACCCGACTGTCCGAAAACGTGCGCGCACGATTTCTCTTACCACTCCAGCAAAAGGAATTCCGAGCAGAACCCCGGGCCCATGGCGGCCAGCAAACCGAGCGTGCCGGGAGCGGGGCGGCGATTCTTCATGACTTCTTCGAGCACCACCAGCACCGAAGCCGACGACAAATTGCCCGTCCGGCGCAAGCACTCCCAGGAGACGTTGAGTTCACCATTTTTCAGGCCGAGCGTCTCGGCCGTCGCTTCCAGAATCTTCGGCCCGCCGGTATGCAGCACCCAGCTGCCGATGTCGGCGCGAGTCAAGGCGCGCCCCGCCAGAAATTCGTCGAGATCATGCGCCAGATGTTTTCGAACCAGGTCCGGGATGTCGCGCGAGAGAATAATGCGAAAGCCCTTTTCCGACACGTCCCAGCCCATCATTTCTTCGGTACCGGGATAGAACACGGAGCGAGTGGCGAGGATGCGCGGGCCGGAAAGGCCGCACTCCGCGTCCGCGCCGGCCACAATCACCGCGGCCGCGCCGTCGCCGAACAATCCGGCGGAAATCAGGTTGGCCATGGAGAGGTCCCCGCGCTGCAGGGTGAGCGAGCACAGTTCGACCGACAGCACCACCGCGGTCTGATCCGGATACGCGCGCACATAATCGGCGGCGCGCGAAATGGCGGCCGCGCCCGCCACACAGCCCAGTCCAAATATCGGAAGGCGGCGAATGTTTCTGCACAATCCCATCTGGTTGATCAGCAGCGCGTCGATCGATGGACTGCAAATGCCGGTGACCGAAACAAAAAAAAACGCGCCCAGATTGCGGCCATGCAAGCCCGCGTCCGCCAGCGCGGCGGTCACCGCTTTCTCACCCAACTCTTTGGCGGTGCGAATCCAGTGATGGTTGGCCTCTCCCCAGGTCTTCATCTTCAGATATTCTTCCTTGGGAAGCGAAAGGTAGCGCCCGTCGACCCTCACATGACGATGCAAACGCCGCAGCACGTGCGGGTTTTCGATCTGCTCGCCCCAGTATTCCTGCAGGGCCCCGAGCAACATCTCCTGGGAGTAGTAATGCTGGGGAAACGCGCTCGCCGCGCTGACAATTCGCATGGTTTTCCGTTTCGGAGGGCTGGGCCAGTCTGGCCGCCGGTACCCCGCATGGTATGCCCATAAATGATAGTTCAGATGCCGATTCGTAGTGTTAGAGTATGTAACTTGTATGTAATTTCTGGAGGCAGGTTCAACCCGTGAAATTCATTGTCGGACTGCTGCTCGGGCTCGCCCTCGTGCCCCTCGGGGCGTATCTGTATTTCACAGGCGGCAGCGCTCCGGTTGCCACCACCGACTCCGACATGCCCTTCGAAAAATTCTTCGCGAAGAAGGCTTTACATACGCGCATCACGAAAGATATGCCGAAAAGTATTCCCATCCCGGCGAACGAAGCCAACTACCTGGGCGGCGCCGAGCTTTACAAGCAGCATTGCGGCGTTTGCCATGGCCTGCCGCTGACGCCGAAAACGGCGATTGCAGCGGGAATGTATCCGAAACCGCCGCTGTTGCTGGAGGGAAAGGGCGTAACCGACGATCCGCCCGGCGAAAGCTATTGGAAGATTTTCAATGGCATGCGCCTGACCGGCATGCCGGGCTTCAGCAAATCGCTTTCTGAAACTCAGATGTGGCAATTGGCGCTCCTGCTGGCCAATGCCGACAAGCTGCCACACTCGGCGAAAGCGGTGCTGGTCGCGCCCATGGCGCCCCCCGCAACCACCGCGCCGACGGCAAACATGGCGCCGGCGACGCCGCCGAAATAAGCCGGTTGAAGGTGAGCAGTCTTGTGCTCCAAGAGAGATTCGTATCAGGGCACGACTTCACAGGCCGCGCAAGAAGTCGATGTTCGACGCCCAGCCCTAAAGTGTGCGCGTGGGAACTCAGTCGTTCCTCCGGGACTTGCTCCATACTTCCCACTTTTCCCGGCGCTGAAGCACCGGGCTATTGGCAGACGCCCCTCCGGGGCATTTGTTCGGAGGCGCTGGTTCCACCTGGAGGTCGAAATTCCAGTTCTCACGCAGACACCTAAAGGGACGTCTGATTTTGAAGAATTTGCGGTATCGCGAAAGCGATACCCTGATACGAAACCTGAGTTTTTCCGCGGCCTGTTCAGACGTGCCGCCAGCCGCAGCTTGAGTGAGGCCAGCGAGCGCTAACCCCCGGGGCTCGTCTCGCGCTATCGTGTAGACATGGCGTTTGGCCGTCCCAGGAAACTGTTTACCGAAGCCGAGCTTTACGAATACGCCGTCGGCGCGCTGGCGCGCAGAATGCGTTCGGTCGCGGAGTTGAAGCGCCTGCTGCGCAACCGTGTGGAAGCGGATACGGAAATCGGCAAGACGCTGGTGGAACTGATTGTGGTTCGCTTGAAAGACCAGGGCTACCTGAACGACGCCAAATACGCGGCGGCCTTTTCCTCGTATCGCCGCGAGAACGAGAAATTCGGGCGCACGCGGGTTGTTAACGACCTGAAGGCGAAGGGGGTGCACGGCGACGTGATCCAGAAAGCAGTCTCTTCCGTCTATGACGGCGTAAAAGAGGAAAGTCTCGCGCGCGACTACCTCCGCCGCAAACGCCTGCAGAAGCCCAAAGATAAAGATCGGAAGCAGTCGGCCCGCATCTTCCGCCAGTTGAGGCGCGCGGGGTTCGGATCCAAGACCATCTTCGCCATCCTGAAGAAATGGGACGTGGAGGAAGAAATTCTCACTGAACTCGAGAGCGAGACCTCCGAGGCGTAAGCATGAGTTCCCAGTTCTCAGAAAACCCTCGCAGGCTGGTGGCTGAGAATTGAGAACTGAAAATTGCTGCCTGCTTGCGCCCATCCCTCAACTCTGATAAAAGTTTGCAACTGAAGAACTCGTAAATTTCCTCTGGAGGAACTATGAAAGCGAAGTTCTCTTTGATGATGACGATCGCAGCCGCGCTGCTGGCGCTGACCGCGTTTTCGTATGGCCAAGCCGGAACCGACACGAAGAAAGCCGCCGACGACACGGGCAAGGCAACCGACACAGCGGCGAAGAAGACGGCGCACGCCACCAAGAAAGCGGCCGTGAAGACCGGCGACGCCACCGCAAAGGCTGCCGATAAAACCGAAGATGCCACGGAGGCAGCGGCCAAGAAGACGGCGCACGCGACCAAGAAGGCAGCGGTGAAGACCGGCGACGCCACCGCAAAGGCCGCCGACAAAACCGCCGATGCCACCGAGGCCGCGGCCAAGAAGACGGCGCACGCCACCAAGAAGGCAGCCGTAAAGACTGGCGAAGCCACCGAAAAAGCCGCCGACAAAACCGCCGATGCCACGAAGACCGTGGCCAAGGATACGGGCAAGGACGTGAAAAAAGGCGCCAAGGCGGTCAAGCAAGGCGTGAAGAAGGGCGCGGAGAAAACCGAAGACGTAGCGAAATAATTCGCGCGCTCACCATAGTCCGGGCGTTCAGCTTTCGATCCGGTTGCGAAGCAAATCCTCGACGTCGACGATCTTGTCGCCGATCAGGTTGATCTTGTGCGCCAGGCCTTGGATCTCGGTTTCGGCGCGGCGGTTGACTTCGTAATCGAGTTCGCCGCGCAACCGGTCTTTCTTGTCCTGCCGGTTCTGGCTCATCATGATGACGGGCGCCTGAATCGCCGCCAGCATGGAGAGAAACAGATTGAGCAGGATGAAGGGATAGGGGTCCCAGGCGCGCGTGGCCAATCCCACGTTGAGTGAGGCATAGGCAATCAGGACGATCGCGAACGAGCCGATGAAGACCCACGAACCGCCGAAACTGGCGACTTGGTCGGCAACGCGCTCGCCGAGCGTCTCTTTCTCCTCGATGACTTGGTTGGGGTTGCGGGCGGCGCGCACGCGCACCAGTTTTTGCGAGGCATGAAACTGGCGCCCGAGCACGGCCAGCATATCCATACCGGACATGGGCTTGCGCTGCAGCAGGACGGCAATGTCCTGCCGGTCGACTTCGACGCAAACCGTTTCCTCGAGAGCGATTGCCGAGGACTCATGAGCGGTCTCCTCCAGCATGGAAGCGAAACCGAAGAACTCTCCATGCGTGGGCTCATCGACTACGACTTCCTGGTGGTCCTCGTCAACCGTCGTCACCTGCACCATGCCCGAAACCACGACGTAGGCCCGGCCACCCGGATCGCCCATCTTATAAATTCGCTGCCGGGC
>JBGPFV010000225.1:0-5108 GCA_041483535.1 Terriglobia bacterium
CAAGTCCTGCAGCGCGGCCGCTCCCAGCGTCGGCTCTTCGACTTTGGCCGCCTGCTCTTCTCTTTCTTTCTTTACCGTCGCGAACCGCGATGCGATTACGTTGAAGCGTTGATCGGCGATCTTGCCCCGCAGCGCCTCCAGCCGTTTCTGATGTCCCGGCTCGTACGGATCTACTTCCGCCGCCCGATCCAGGCACTCCGCCGCTTTCTCGTAATCCGGCTTCGCGCAACACAGGTCAAACAGCTTCAGCAACGCATGCGCGTAGTCGGTTTCGCGATTCGACGCGTTAAACAGCTCCGCCAGAAATTCCAGCATTTCCACCGAGGGACGATGCGCGGCCAGCAATTCCTGCATGGTGGCGAGGAACGATCGCCGTTCCCCACGCCGTCGCTGAAAACCTTCCAGCTTCCGCGCCAGCGCCACCGCCTCCAAATCCAGTTCGGAGTCGATCATCTTTCCGATCAGGCTCACCACTTCGTGCATGCGCGCCGGATTCTGCTCGAACATCTGCCAGATCAGCGGCTCGCTTTCCACGCACCGATCCGCGGAGAACAGCGCCTCCGCATACAGGTCGCGCAGCTCAGGCGATTCGTCTCCGGCATGTACCAGCGGCTCGAAAATAAAAATCGCAGCCCCCGCCTCGCCCCGCGACAGCAGGCTCTTGCCATAGGCCACCGCAATTTTCGAATCCGCCGGATTCTCCGTGTAAGCCCGCTCGAAAAACGGACTGGCGGGTGCGCCCGAGCTTTCCGCCATTTCCGCCAATTGCAAAAATGACTGCGAAGCGATCGCGTGCTCGCCCAGTTCCGCCGATAATTCCGCCATCCGCAGATGGTTATGCTGCGAGGGCTCCAGACTCACAATCCGCTGCAGGACCAGCAACCCCTCTTCTCTTCGTCCCTGCCGCTGCAAGTCTTCGAGCGCGTTTTCATACGTCCCGACCGCCAGCTTCTTATTCGATTGCTCCAGGAGTTGCCCAAAGCGCACTTTCTGGTCCCAGCTTGGGTTGGCGTACCGCGCCAGCTTCTTGTAGGTCAGGCTCGCCCGGGTCGCGTCCGTGGCCGCCACCTGCCGCTCAAACAACTCTCCCAGCAGCCGCACTGCCTGCGCCCCTTTGTTCAAGGAGAGACACAGGTCCGCCGCCACCTGCCGTACGTTGTCATTTTGCGGATCGCCTTCCAGAATTTGCAGATATTCCGCCAGTGCCTCGGCCGTCTTCCCCTTCTGCAACAGCTTCTCCGCCTTTTCCACGCGACGGGCGACTTCGGCACGATTAGGATTTTCCGGCATGGATGGTGATGGTCTTCGGACAGAGTGTTCCGTCTTGATTCTAGGATTGACCCTCCGCACCAGCAACGCGGTTCCCCCTCTTCGCGATTACGAAAGTCATGCACGGGCTCGTTCCCGTCTTTTGCCCAGCCGGGAACCTGCTCAACTCCTGGATTGGGCCGGAGACCCGGCCGCAGAAAGAAGAGGCCCTAACGGCGTGGCTAAGAGCTAGCCCGCCCCTCCGCGGCTGGACCGAAGACGCACCGACCTTTTCTTCTCCGCACACGCCCGTTTCTGATATATGAATACGAGCCCTTTATGTCCGCTCCCCCCGCAAACTCAGCTTCCGTTAACCCAGAGTCCGGCCTCCGCCACCAACTCACCGCCGGACAGATAACCATGGTCGCGGTTGGCGGGTCCATCGGCACCGGACTCTTGCTCGGCACCGCCGCCGCCATCGAACTCGCCGGCCCCGCCGTCATCCTGAGCTTCGTCCTCGCCGCTTTCATTAGCTGGACGGTCGCCCTTGCCCTGGGCGAACTCGCCAGCACTCATCCCGCCGCCGGCTCCTTCGGCGTCTATGGAGACCTCTACCTCAACCACTGGGCCGGATTTATTTCCCGCGCCGGCTACTGGCTCGCCATCGCCGTCTCCATCGGAGCCGAGATGGTCGCCTCCGCCACCTACATGCAGCTCTGGTTTCCTCACGTCCCTCCCATTCTTTGGATCTTTGCTTTCTCCGCCTTCCTTCTCTCCACCAACTTCCTTGCCGTCCACAGCTACGGCCGCTTCGAATTCTGGTTTGCCATGATCAAGGTCGCCGTCATCGCTTCCTTCATCGCACTCGGCGCCGCCCTGCTCCTCACCGGACGCGCCGCTCCCCAATACACCGCCCACGGCGGATTCTTCCCTCTCGGCCCCGCCGCCCCCCTCCTCGCCATCACTTTCGCCATTTACACCTTCGGAGGCGTGGAATTCGTGGCCGTAGCCTCCGGCGAATCCACTTCCCCCAAGGCCATCGCCAGCGCCGCTCGCATGACTTTTCTTGCCCTCACCTTCCTTTATCTAGGAGCCATCATCATCCTGGTCGGCATCATGCCCTGGAACCGCGCCGGCGTCACCGAAAGTCCCTTCGTCACCGTCTTCCGTTCCGTCAGCCTCCCCGGTGCCGCTCACGTCATGAATTTCGTAGTCCTCAGCGCCGCTCTCTCCGGAGCCAACGCCGCCCTCTACATCTCCTCCCGCATGCTCTTTTCCCTGGCCCGCACCGGATGGGCTCCGCGCGCGCTGGGCCGCTTAAACCCAAAAGGCACTCCGACTTTCGCCTTGTTCGTCTCTTCTTACGGAATCATCGTCGCCCTGGCGCTGGAACGCTGGGCTCCCGCCAAAGCCTTCGAGTACATTCTCCGCGGCGCTTTCTTCGGCATGATGCTCTCCTGGATCGTCTCGCTCGCCGCCCACATCAACTTCCGCCGCCGCCTCACCGCCGCCCACTCCGCCGAAATTCCCGCCCGCTCCCCGCTTGGCAAATGGGGATCCATCCTCGGCCTCGTCGTAGTCCTCGCCTCGGTAGCCAAAACCTGGTGGGACTCCCGCATCAACCTGATCGCCGGCCTGACTTTCCTGATCGCCCTGACCTTCCTCTACTTTCTCCTCCGACCCAGCGCCTCGCAAAACCGCTAGTGGTGGAGCGACGGGCGTCTCGCCCGTCCCTGCGCATTTCAGGCGGCCGGGCGGGGACGCCCGGCGCTCCACCGTATAACTCCTTTCCGCGACCCCCATAGTCCCAAATTGGGACAGCATCGCACCTGCCCTTCCGATTTATGGGTCCGATTTGTATTGATAATTCTCTCTTTCTTGATATGCTCAGCAGGTTTCGGGACCCATCTGAACGGCGGGACGAACCCGGACTTCCCTACCTGTGCGACTCCCCGTCGCGACTAGTTCCTGGCCGTTCTGTTCCCCCGGAACGAAGGAGCAATCTGTGACTTCCGCTAGAAAGTTCAACGTAATTTCAGGCAGTGAACGTCAGCCCGTCCGTGGTGCGCGCCTGATCCACGATACGCACCCGGACCAAACCATCGAGGTCTCCCTGCGACTTCGCCCAAAATCGGAGGCCAAGCGCAAAGAGCTAAAGAGCGCCCTCGAAAAGCCCGGCTTCAAACACATGTCGCGAACCGAGTTCGAGAACGCCCACGGCGCCGATCCAGTCGATCTCAACCAGATCAAGAAGTTTGCCCAGGAATTCGGGCTGAGGATCCACGAAACCGGCACCGAGCTCGCGCGCCGAACCGTAATCCTGTCAGGAACCGCAAGCAATCTCCAGAAAGCCTTCAACGTGGAACTCAAAGAGTACAGCCACCCCAAAGGCAACTTCCGCGGCCGTGTCGGCGCCATCAGCGTGCCCGCCGACTATGCCGACATCGTCAAAGGAGTGTTTGGCCTCGACAACCGGCCACAGGCAGAGCCGCATTTCAGACGCTTGCCGCAGCCCGCCGCCGGACTTAAGGCTCACACCGCCACCGCCTCGCATGATCCCAACGAAGTGGCTCAGATCTACGACTACCCGGCGGGAAACGGAACTGGCCAATGTATCGGGATCATTGAGCTAGGCGGAGGCTTTCAGCTCGATGACTTGAGCAACTATTTCGGCTCGCTCAAGATCAACCCGCCGCAAGTCATCTCCGTCTCCGTCGACGGAGGCGCCAACAGCCCCAGCACTCCAGACAGCGCTGACGGCGAAGTGATGCTCGACATTGAAGTGGCGGGCGCGATCGCTCCGTCGGCGAAAATCGCCGTCTATTTTGCCCCGAACACCGATCGGGGTTTTCTGGACGCCATCACCACCGCCGTGCACGACAGCACCAATCAACCCTCGGTCATTTCCATAAGCTGGGGCTCGGCCGAGTCGCAATGGACACATCAGGCCCTCACCAGCTTCGATGAGGCCTTTCAAGCGGCCGCGGCCATGGGTGTTACCGTCTGCGTCGCCTCGGGTGACAATGGTTCTTCGGACGGAGTCAATGACGGCAACAACCACGTCGATTTTCCAGCCTCCAGTTCGTTCGTGCTCGGCTGTGGCGGCACCACCCTGCAAGCTGCGAACGGACACATTGTCAACGAGACAGTCTGGGATAACCTGCCGGCAGGAGGAGGAGCAACCGGCGGCGGGGTGAGCGACGCGTTTCCGCTTCCCACCTGGCAGGACGGCTTCGAAGTCCCGGCACCCACAGTTCAGGGTGGCGGACGAGGCGTGCCCGACGTCTCCGGCGATGCCGACCCAGCCACCGGCTATAACATTCTCGTCGACGGAGAGAATGCTGTCTTCGGCGGCACCAGTGCGGTTGCGCCTTTATGGGCAGGGCTGGTGGCGCGCATCAATCAGCAGATGGGGAAACCGATCGGTTTCCTGAACCCGTTAATCTACGCGCAAGCGGTTGAAGCCTCCGGATTCCACGACATAACCCAAGGAAACAACGGCTCCTTTAGCGCAGCTCAGGGATGGGACCCATGTACCGGACTCGGCTCGCCCGATGGAGTCCCGTTAGAAGCAGCGCTTACCGGAAAACCTGCCGGAGCGGCTGGCATACACGCAGCTGCATCGGTGAAGTCGCGCAAATCCAAAGACAAGGAATCAGCAGCCTAAACCACAACCGGGGGCGAGCCAAACTCGCCCCCAATTCCCTCTCGAACCGAGTGGGCAGATCTCCATAACACTGTCATCCTGAGCGGAGTAGCCGCTTCGCGAAGCGAAGCAGCTGCGTAGTCGAAGGATCCCTATAAGCTGCACACTCTCGCCGCCCTTACCAGGAACAACGCTTCCCGCTGGCTATAAGGTG
>JBGPFV010000226.1:0-5023 GCA_041483535.1 Terriglobia bacterium
AGCGCCGATGGTGTCGATCCCCGGCGGCGAGCCGCTGATGCATCCGCAGATCGCCGACATTGTGGAAGGCCTGGTGGTGCGCAAGAAATATATTTATCTCTGCACCAACGCGCTGCTGCTAAAAGAAAAGTTGCATCTGTTCCAGCCCAGCAAGTACCTGAGCTTCTCGGTTCACGTGGACGGGCAGAAAGAACACCACGATTTCTCCGTGTGCCGCGAAGGTGGATACGAGCTCGCACTCGAAGGCATCCGCGCGGCCGTTGAAGCCGGCTTCCGCGTCACCACCAACACAACGCTGTTCGATGGCGCCGATCCTAACAGCGCGCGCAAATTCTTTGACGAGATGATGGAAGTCGGGGTCGAGAGCATGATGGTCTCGCCCGGATATTCCTACGACAAGGCGCCCGACCAAAAACATTTCATGGGACGCGCGCGTACACGGCGCCTGTTCCGCGCCATGCTTTCGAATCGGAAGAAGACTTGGCGGTTCAACCAGTCGCCGCTCTTCCTTGAGTACCTGATGGGTAAGCGCCATTACAAATGCACGCCCTGGGGCATGCCGACCTATAACATTTTCGGATGGCAGAAGCCCTGTTACTTGCTGCAGGACGGCTACGTCGAGTCCTATAAAGAATTAATGGAAACGACGGAGTGGAACAGCTATGGCACCGAGTCGGGCAATCCGCAGTGCGCCAACTGCATGGTGCATTGCGGATACGAACCTTCGTCGGTGGACGACACGTTCGGATCGCTGCGCGGATTCGCGGACACGGTGAAGGCGACTTTCTCGCTCTATCCCGACAAAGAGGCGCTCGCCGATTTGGATCGGGAGGTGCGGCCGGTGCACTCTTACAATCCCCTGGTGCAGATTGAGGCACCGATCGACGCTGCCTCTGCCGCTCCGCAGGTGGAAGAAAGTCGCGCATGAGCGGTCGCGAACATGGGCACGATCCCGCGCTGCCTCACAGTGCGCAAGGTATAGCTCTGCCGCCGCGCCCGACCGACGAACTTGAAGTTGTCCCCGGATTCGAACGCGAGAACCTTCAGGGATGGATTCCGCAACTGGCTACCCAGGCCGATGTGCGGGCGGTGATCGAAAAGGCGTTTGATTATCGTGGCGACGTAACCATTTCTCGTAAAGATGGATCGCAGCTCACCGGATATCTTTTCGACCGCCGTATTGGTTCGACGCTCGCGAACTCCGTCGTGCGTCTGATGCTTGCCGCCAGCAATGAGCGGCCGGTCATCCCCTACTCCGAAATCGCCGCCATCGCCTTTACTGGACGCGATACCGCCGCCGGCAAGAGCTACGAAGCCTGGGTGAAAAAATACTGGGAAAAGCGCGCCCAAGGCGAGAAGAACATTTCGATCGAGCCGGAAGCGCTGGAGTAGCGCCTACCTTGTAAATTGCCGCGGGAACGAATAACTGGCGCAAGGCCTGTTCTCGACAATTAGGCAGCTTCAATTGCTCCGTCAGGGCGATAATCAAGCTATGCGTGGAAAGCGACTGAAGGTGTCGATGATCGTTGCAGCGGCAGCGGTAATCGCCATTAGCCTGTGGTTCGTGCAACACGTTCGAGATCGGCATGAGGCAGCGGAGCGCGAAAGTGGCTACCACAAGGTCCAAGCTCAATACACGGTGGAATTGAAACCCGGAATGACTCGTGAGCAGGTCGAGCGACATCTTCAAACTAATGGGAAAGGGTTCAAGCAGATGTGCTGTGTTGCGAATTTCAAAGGCGAATATGCCAGCTTTGATCGGGCAGGATATGACGATCTCGTCAAAATCGCCGAGGAGAGCGCCCCATTTGCTTGCAGCGAAAACAACGTGTACATAGCCTTTGAATTCAATCCCAAGTCACAAAGCGAGCTATCCCACACAAACGGTTCAGACATCCTGAAGAGGGTTTCGGTTTTCCATCAACTTGAACGCTGCATGTGATAACTGGTGAAAAATCCCCATTAGACTCATTGACCGCTAGCCGCCCGACAAAGAACCTTACAATGTCCCCATGCTCGTTCTCGCTTCCGCCTCGCCACGCCGCCAGGAATTGCTGCGCAACGCCGGCATTCCATTCGAAGTGCAGCCCGCCCATATCCCAGAAGACCCGCTCCCTGGAGAAGGCGCGAAAGAATGTGCCGAACGCCTCGCGCGTGAGAAGGCGCTTTCGGTTGCAGGTCAACGTCCACAGGATTGTGTGCTCGGGGCCGACACCGTGGTCGTCGTCGACGGCCAGATTCTCGGCAAGCCCTCCGACGCCGCTGACGCCGCGCGCATGTTGCGCTTGCTGTCAGGACGCGAGCATCGGGTAATTACTGGCGTCTGTTTAGTGGTTAGTGGCCAGTGGTCGGTGGCCAGTGCAACCACTTCGGTGACGATGTCCGAAATCTCTGAGAAGGAGATCGCTGACTACGTTGCCAGCCGCGAGCCTATGGACAAGGCGGGAGCCTATGGGATTCAGGGCCTCGCTTCCCGCTGGATTCCTCGCATTGAAGGGGATTACTTCAACGTTGTGGGACTGCCGGTGGCACTGGTGTGGCGGATGTTACGAGAGAGAGGGCTGAGTGAGCAGATGCGCGGGCGAGTCGCCCGCGCCCACACGGACATAGATTTCTGATGGTGCAAGCAGTTCGCGGGCAGGAGTGTCCGCGTCCACACGGACTACGATTTCTTCTCTTCGCCTTCTTCGCCTTCTTTTATGGCGGACTTGAAATTCTTGATGCCTTCACCCAAGCCCTTCCCCAGGCTGGCGAGTTTGCTCGGTCCGAAGATGAGGAGCGCAACGGCAAGAATCAACAGAATCTCAGGCAATCCCAGTTTTCCCGGCATAAGAACCTCCATCGGGGTTGCCCGGCGCGGGCACAGTATCACTCCAAGGCCCCAAACTTAATTCTAGGTTAGTTGGACTCCCAGGTCAAAGAGCGCGGGACAGTTGCGGTTCTGTGATACTCCATGACCTCTGTGACTAAGAACCTCTTTCTTACCCCGGAGGTGACAGAGGACCACAGGGGACACCGGGGCGCCTTCTTCGATCACACGGCTTCGATCAGTCCGGCCAGGAGCGCCGCTCGGCGGGGCAACTCCGAAATCAGGATGTGCTCGTGCGGGGCGTGCGCTCCGTCGCCTACGCCGCCGAGACCGTCGAGGGTTGGAATGCCTAAACCGGCGGTGAAATTGCCATCGGAACCGCCGCCGACTGCAGCTTCGCCAAGGTCCCACCCCAGTTCGCGCGCGATGGCCTTGGCCTGCGCGTATAACGCCGCCACTCCCGCGGTGCGTTCCATGGGCGGACGATTGATGCCTCCGGTGATCTCGATTTTGCACTTGCGATTGAAGGGGCGGAGGCTGCGCATCTTCTTGTCGATTCCGGCGGCATCTTTCATGCGTGCGATGCGAACATCCACCTGTGCTGAAGCTTCGGCCGGAACCACATTGGTGCGCGATCCGCCGCTCACGATGCCGACGCTTACGGTCACGCCCTTCTTCAGGTCGGTGAAGCTGGAAATTCTTTCGATTTGACGCGCCAGCTCAAGAATCGCGTTCACACCCTTCAGGAAATCGAGGCCGGCATGAGACGCCTTGCCGGTAACCCTGACGCGGTACTCGCCAACTCCTTTGCGCGCGGTTTTCACGGCGCCCTGGGAACCATAAGAAGGCTCGAGGACGAGCACGGCCGCAGTTTTTCTCGCCAGCGACTCGGTGATGGCTCGCGACGAATCGCTGCCGACTTCCTCGTCCGATACCAGAAGCACGGTTACGGGGCGCGGTAATCCGCCGTGCCAGTCTTCTTTATGCCAATCTTGCAGAGCGGCGAGCGCGTGGAGCATCAGCGCGATGCCGGACTTCATATCGAGGACGCCGGGGCCGGTCAGTTTATTGTCGTTGACGCGGCACGGCATGGCAGCGAGCGTGCCGAGCGGATAGACCGTGTCGTAGTGACCGAGCAGCAGCACCGGCTTAGCCGACTTGCTGCCGAAGTCGAAATCGATTTGCAGGTGATTGCCGAAGTCTTTCGCCCGGTGAATCCGAACCTCGCCGCCTAGCTGGGAAAATTTCTGGGCGACCGCCTCGGCGATCTGGTCCACGGCGGCCTTGTTGTTGCTGGGAGATTCGATTTCGACCAGCTCGCGGATGGTCGAGACGATTGCGTTGCGGCGCTCGCTGAAATAGGCAAGACGACGCTGCGCTTCGGCGCTCGGATGCGCGGATGCTTTCCTGAAAACCGGTTTCACGATCGACCGTCCCTTCGGGGGCTGAAGCCCCTTTCCTGAACTAGCAGGTTGCGGAAAAACTCGGTAAGGGCGTAAAAAGCTCGCCTCGGGCGCTAAAGCGCGGCACATTGTCAACGGACTTACACCACGACTCAAAGTCGTGCCCTTCCCAAGAACCTGCGTGAATCAGAGTTTTTCCGCAGCCTGCTAGAAGGTATCAAGCTATCGCATCCATAGCCATTTGGGATAGTTGGGGTGTGGCTAGCCAGGTTGAAGAAAATCTTGAGGTGGCTGAAATTCAAGGCTTACTCAAGGGCACTAGCTTCGTCTAAACTGAATGCCCAAAACGAGGGACTCCTAACTTGCACAAATTCCGGTCGCGGTTGAAGCGTGGTATGCCTGCTTGTTTGTTTATGCTGCTCACCGTCGCAGCCCTTGCCCAGGTGGTTCCTCCGGACCTGATGAATGGGCTCAAATGGCGCCTGATCGGGCCTTTCCGCGGCGGACGCGTGGTGGCCGTGGCGGGCGTACCGGGCGACTCGGCGACCTTCTATTTCGGTTCGGTCGATGGCGGTATCTGGAAAACAACCGATGCCGGAGTGGTCTGGACGCCGATTTTTGACAGCCAGCCGGTGGCCTCGATCGGCGCACTGGCCGTGGCTCCTTCCGATCTTAAGACCATTTATGCCGGAACCGGCGAGTCGGACATTCGTTCCGACCTGTCCACGGGCAACGGCGTCTACAAATCGACTGACGGCGGAGCAACGTGGACTCATATCGGCTTGGAGGCCACGCGCCAGATCAGCCGGAT
>JBGPFV010000227.1:0-5022 GCA_041483535.1 Terriglobia bacterium
CTTGGGCTCGTAACCGGGACGAGGGTCGCCCTCCAGCACCCAGGTATCGCGCCCGTCAATCGCTTCCGAGCCCACGAGCCGGAAGTTGAACGCATCGGCAATCTCCAACACATACTTGCGACCCTCTTCGCGATTCTTCTCGTCTTTCTCCATCCGCTTGCGGCGGCCTTCTTCCGATTCGTTCTTGCGTTTGTCGATGATCTTCTGAATCTTCTCCTCTTCCTTCTTCGCCTCATCGGCCGACAGCGGCTTGTCATCCTTGGCGGTCAGCCGCTCGACCGGCTCTCCATAAATCTCCAGGATCTCCGAGGTGCGGGATTCGGACTTCTTCACCCCACCGTGCCCATCGAGTTTGTGCTCCTCTTCGCGCTGGATGAAGGTGTAATCGCGCTGCTGCTTCTCGTTTTCCAGGTCTTTCGCTTCGGCGCGGAGCAACAGTTCCCGAATCTGCTCCGCAGGCACTGCGCCGCTGGCATCGGGCTTCAGATCGATGGCCTTCAGATCCGTGTGCTTGAGATCGGCGGGCGGAGCAACCGGCGCCGCGGGTGTTGAAGGAGGAGTCGAAACTGGAACCGAAGGTAACTCTTGGCCGAAAGCGCAGCCCGCCAGCAGAACAACCGTAAAGAGGAGCCCGACCAAAATCAGCGCGACGCAAGAACGCAAGACAGACATACGAAACAACCCGCGAAGCAGTTCCCTCACGAATGCAGCTTTCCCCCGTGAACCCCTGTGCCCCCCGTGGTTAAAGCTCTTTCTCGGCCCGCTCCAAGCACCCCGCCCGGAACGACCGCCCATCCAGCCGATGCAACCGCCGAGCCTGGGCGCGAGTGAGCAACGAAGTATGAGAAATGGTCAGCAGATATTCCGCCACAAACCACACCGGCTTCTCGGTCGTCATCCAGTCCAGGGGATCGAAGCGCTCCATGTGCACCGGCCGCGAAAAGGTCCGCAGCGTGCGCTCCCCTCGCAAATTGAAGTACACATCGAAGTAACTGAGTACCAGTTCGCGCAGCGAACGATACACCGGTTCGCGATACCGGCATCCAGTGTAATTCGACTTGGCCAAAGCACCCCAGTGTCCATTGACGCGATACACGGCAATCACATGGTCGGTATCATGCTCGGCCTCGAGATCAAGAATCAGCGGAGGATACCCATTCGCCCGCAAAGCCGCCGCCGCAAACAGCGCTCCCTCATAACAATGCGACGTGTTCTCCCGCAGCACAAGTCGCGGAGACCAGGCACTATCCGCCAGGTGATAAGGCATATCGTCCAGCAAGCGCTGAATCCCATGCGGAGTCTTCAACCCGCGCAGCTTTCGAAGTTCGGCCGGGGTCAAGCCCCAGGAATTGTTGTTGTGAGTCATCCCAAATTTCCCGTAGAGACGCGGCTCGCCGCGTCTCCCGCGGATGGCAGAGTCACTTGAAGGTAGCAGGACCGGGCAACCATTGGGAATAAAGGAGCAGGTTCGTGCGTGGGCGGACGTCAGGGGTGGAAAAGTGATTTTACGTCAACTAACCTTTTGATATGCGGCCAACTCCATGGGCTTCATTGACTTGCCCGTTTCGCAGACGTAGGATTCTGCTCCAGTGATCGGTCAAACCATCTCGCACTACCGCATCGTTGAAAAGCTGGGCGGCGGGGGGATGGGTGTGGTCTACAAGGCCGAGGACACGCGGCTGCACCGGTTTGTTGCGCTTAAGTTCCTGCCCGATGAAGTGGCGCGCGATCCGCAGGCGCTCAGCCGCTTTCAGCGCGAGGCGCAGGCGGCGTCGGCATTGAATCATCCCAACATCTGCACCATTTACGACATCGGAAATCAGGATGGGCAAGCCTTCATTGCGATGGAGTTTCTCGAAGGCCTGACGCTGAAGCATAAGATTGCGGGGCGTCCGGTGGAAAGCGAGGAACTGCTCTCTCTGGCGCTTGAAATTGCCGATGCGCTCGATGCCGCGCACGCGGCTGGAATCGTGCACCGTGATATCAAGCCGGCGAATATTTTTGTCACCAAGCGCGGCCATGCCAAGGTCCTTGACTTTGGATTGGCGAAGGTCAGTGCGCGCGGAGAGGCCGATGGTCTGACCGCAACGGCTCTAGGTGAGGAACATCTGACGAGCCCGGGCTCGGCGCTGGGGACGGTGGCTTACATGTCGCCGGAGCAGGTGCTGGGAAAGGAAGTGGACGCGCGCAGCGATCTGTTCTCGTTTGGCGTCGTGCTCTACGAGATGGCGACGGGCGCGGTGCCGTTTCGCGGCGATAGCTCGGGGGCGATTTTCGATTCGATTCTGCACAAGATGCAGGCGGATCCGATCCGCTTGAACTCCGAGATTCCACCAAAATTCGAAGATGTGATCGGCAAGGCGCTGGAGAAGGATCGTGAGGTGCGGTACCAGTCCGCGGCGGAGTTGCGCGCTGATCTGAAGCGGGTCAAGCGAGACACGGAGTCGCAGCGGGTGATTGTGCGGCCGGAGGCGGAGGTACCGTCGAGAAAGGGCCGGGGCCCGAAGACCGCTATTTTCCTGGCCGTGGCCGCGGTGCTGGTTGCAGGGCTCGCGGTCATTGCATACCGCGTTTACGATGCGCGCACGCGCTCATCCCCAGCGCAATCGGAGAAGCCGCAGGTACAGACGATGGCGGTGCTTCCGTTTCGTGACATTTCGGCGGCGCCCGGCGACAGCTGGGCGATTGGGATGACGGACGCGATCATCAGCCGGCTGGCATCCCTGCAAAATCTGGCGGTGCGGCCGACCACGTCAGTTTTGAAATATGCGAAGGAAACGCCGGAACCGGTAGAGGCGGCGAAGGCATTGGGAGTGCAGAGCATTCTAGAGGGAACGTATCAGCGGTCGGCCGGCGTGATCCGGGTTACGGTGCAGCTGATCGACGGGCAGACGGGATCTACGAAGTGGTCGGAACGCTACGATCTGCGCAGTGCCGACATTTTAAGTTTTGAAGATCAGGTAGCGACGAAAGTGGTCGAAGGGCTGAAGGTGGAGATTTCTCCGGCCGAGCAGAAGGCGATCGAGCAGAGGCCCACAACCAGCGTGGAGGCCTATAACGAGTATCTGCAGGCGCGGTCTTCATTCAACCAATATTTGGTGGAGTCGCGCTTCGACATCCTGCATCAGGGACAAAAGGCGGCGTTGCACGCGACCGAACTCGACCCGAATTTTGCCGACGCGTTCGCGGTTTTGGCCCAGCTTTATGCTTTCGAAGGCGCGAACTCGGTTGAGGGTGGAGCGGAGGTCATGAAGCGCGCGGAAGCCGCGGCGCAGCAAGCCTTGAAGATCAACCCGCAGAGCGCCGAAGGATTGATCGCGCTGGGGTCGGTTTACGGCGAGTTAGGACGCGAGGCGGAAGCCATCCGGACATTGCGCCGGGCGCTGGTTCTGGCGCCGAACTCGGAAATTGCCTGGGGCGTATCGGGATACAGCTACTATTACGCGGGACTGAACAGCCTGGCGGAGCGTGCCTACGGACATATGATGCAGATGAATCCGGCGGCGCTGCAGCCGCACTGGATGCACGCCCGCATGCTGAACTATCAGGGTCGAACCCAGGAAGCGGAACAGGAAATGCGGCAGGTATTGGCGAGTCACCCGGATCAATTCAAGGTGCTGACGCAACTGGGCGAGTTCCTGTATTACGAAGGCAAGCTGGATGAGGCGGCACAGACGCTGGATCGGGCGGTGCAACTGCAAGCCGGATCTTCGGATGAGGGCGCGCTATTTGAGGCAGGCATTGTGCATGCGGCGCGCCGGGAGCCGCAGAAAATCAATCCCAAGCTTTTGCGCTATCGTCCGGAGCAGTTGACCGATGGGGACTATGCGTACTACCTGGGCGGGATGTATGCGCTGCTGGGGAATCGGGAGCAGGCGCTGGTCTGGCTGAAGCGGACGGTGGAGCTAGGCGACGTGAATTATGAGTGGTTTCAGCGCGACAAGAATTACGACAGCTTGCGTGGGGATGCCCAGTATCAGGCCATCATGGCCGGCGTGAAACAACGGTGGCAGGAATACAAAAAGGAGTTTGACACGACGCAATAAAGCTTCGTTTGCATAATAATCGGCTAGACCATCTCGCACGATCACTCATCGCCGGTTGAGTGTAGTCGCGATATTTCGGCAACAGTCGCGGGCGAGTCCTCAACTCCACGCCTTTCGTTGACTTGCCCGTCTATCCCCTCTACCATTGCCCGACATGATCGGGCAGACCATCTCGCACTACCGCATTGTCGGCAAGCTGGGCAGCGGCGGGATGGGTGTGGTCTTCGAAGCTGAGGACCTCCAACTCGGCCGCCATGTAGCCCTCAAGTTCCTGCCCGATGAATTGTCCCATGACCAGCAGGCCCTCGAGCGTTTCCAGCGCGAGGCTCGCTCCGCCTCCGCCCTGAATCATCCCAATATTTGCACTATTTATGAAATTGCCGAAGATGGCGGGCGCCGCTTCATTGCCATGGAGCTGCTCGAAGGCATGCCCTTGAATGTGCGCATTGCCGGCCGCCCGCTCCCGACCGAGCAAATCGTTGACCTTGCCATCCAGGTCGCCGATGCACTCGACGCCGCCCATGCGAAGGGCATCATCCACCGCGACATCAAGCCGGCCAACATTTTCGTCACCGCGCGCGGCCAGGCCAAGATCCTCGACTTCGGGCTCGCCAAACAATCGCCGGTGCTGCCTAAAGGCGTTGGCGCTATCCCCAACTCCACGGGTGGACCTACGGTCGAGCATCTCACCAGCCCCGGTTCGGCGCTGGGAACGATTGCCTATATGTCGCCGGAGCAGGCGCGCGGCCAGGACCTCGACGGCCGCACCGACCTGTTCTCGTTAGGCGCCGTTCTTTACGAAATGGCCACGGGCTCGCACGCTTTCAAGGGCAACACCACCGCCGTGCTCTTCGATTCCATCCTGCACGCGGCTCCGATCTCCCCGGTGCGCCTGAATCCCGAGCTGCCGGCTGAACTCGAACGCACCATCAACAAGCTGCTGGAAAAGGACCGCGACCTGCGCTACCAGTCCGCC
>JBGPFV010000228.1:0-5016 GCA_041483535.1 Terriglobia bacterium
AATGTCCAGCTTCGCCATCCGCTATCCCTACTTCATTATTGTCGCCTGCCTCATCGTCGCCATTGTCGGCGGAGTCATCCTGGTGCGAATGCCGGTCGACCTGTTTCCTCCGATCAACATTCCCGTGGTCGTGGTGGCGACGTTCTACTCCGGCATGCCCCCCGAGCAGATTGAAACCGACATCACCGGACGGTTTGAACGTTTTTTTACGCTCGGCAGCAACATCGATCACATGGAATCGCGCTCTCTGCCGGGAACCAGCCTGATCAAGATCTATTTTCAGCCGGGCACCGATCCGGACGCCGACCTCAGCGAAGTTTCCAATCTCGCCATGGCCGATCTGCGCAAACTGCCGCCCGGAACGCTTCCCCCGGTCGTGCTCAAGTTCGATGCGTCCAGCTTGCCCGTGTGCCTGATCACTTTGAAGGGGCAAGGGCTCAATGAAACCAAGCTCCGCGACCTGGGTCAATACGACGTTCGAAATCAGGTTGCCAATGTTCCCGGCGCTTCCGTGCCTCAGCCCTTCGGCGGCCGCTACCGGCAGATCATGGTCTACGTGGATCCGTTGAAGCTGGAGGCGCGCCAGCTCAGCGTGATGGACGTGGTCCGCACCGTGAATGACAGCAATCTGATTTTGCCCGCGGGCGACGTCCGCATCGGGCCGATCGATTACAACCTCTATACCAACAGCCAACTACCCACCACCGGCGAGATCAATCGACTGCCTCTGAAGACGGTGAATGGCTCCTCCGTGCTGGTCCAGGACATCGGCAAAGCCGAGGATGCCCACGAAATCCAGACCAACGTGGTACGAGTGGACGGCCAGAGTTCGGTGTATTTGCCAATCTTGAAACAGGGAGGGGACACCAACACGATCGCGGTTGTCAACGGCATCAAGCAGGCGGTTGCCAATCTCACGGATGTCCCCAAAGAACTGGTAGCGAAGGTGGTGTTCGATCAGTCGATTTTCGTCAAGAAAGCGATTGAAAACCTGCTGCACGAAGGCGGGATTGGATTGGTTCTAACCGGACTGATGATCCTGCTGTTCCTCGGGAGCATGCGAGCGACGCTGGCTGTCTTCTTGTCGATCCCGCTATCGGCCCTAGCCGCCTTCATGGCCATCAGCGCCGGCGGCGGCACCGTCAACACGATGGTGCTCGGAGGGCTGGCGCTGGCGTTCTCTCGTCTGATCGATAACTCGGTGGTGGTGCTCGAGAACATTTTTCGCCATCTCGAAATGGGCGAGCCGCCAGCCGTCGCGGCCGAGAAGGGTGGACAGGAGGTTTCGCTTGCCGTCCTCGCAGCCACGCTGGCGACCGCCGTTGTTTTCTTCCCGGTGGTTTTCTTGAGCGGTGTGAGCCGCTTCCTTTTTACCGCGCTAGCCTCTGCCGTGGTGCTTTCGCTCGTGGCTTCGTACCTGGTCGCCATGACGGTGGTGCCGCTGTTTTGTTCCAAACTGATCAAGGGAGGGCACATCGTTCACGAACATCAGGTGCCCACCTCGATTTTCGGCCGCATCGTCGCCGTCTTCAATCGATACTTTGAGAAGATGGTTCATCACTACGATCACACCCTGAGCCGTTCCTTGCTTCGGCCTGTGGCAACGACTCTTGGTTTAGTGGGCGTTTCCCTGCTGTCTTTCTCCCTGTATCCGCTGCTTGGCGTTGCCTATTTTCCACGAACCGATCCGGGGCAATTCCTGATTAATCTGAAGGCGCCCTCCGGTACACGGCTGGAGCTCACCGAGAACTACATTGCGCAAGTCGAGAATCTGATCCGCCGCACCGTCCCGCCCAACGAACTGGGCATGATCGTCTCCAACATTGGTGTGACGCCAGGCTTTTCGGCGATCTATACGCCCAATTCCGGGCAGCACACCGCTTTCGTGCAAGTCAGCCTGAAAGATGGCCACAAAGTGGGCAGCTACGAGTACATGAATCGCGTGCGCCTGGCGCTGCGCGAGGATTTACCACAGCTCAGCGCCTACTTTCAATCGGGTGGTCTGGTGGATTCGGTGTTGAACCTCGGATTGCCCGCGCCGATCGACGTCCAGGTGAGTGGCATGGATCTCGACAAGACGTACGGCGTTGCAGCGCAAATCGGAAATCGCATTCGGCGCTTGAAGGGAGTAAGCGACGTCCTCATCCCCCAGGATATCGACTATCCGGCGCTGCGACTTAATATCGACCGCGAGCGCGCCAGCCTGGTCGGCCTCAATCAAAAGGAAGTGGTGGACAACGTGATTACCGCCCTGACCTCGAACGGGATGATCGCTCCCAGCTACTGGGTCGATCCAAAATCGGGCAACGACTACATGCTGACCGTGCAGTATCCGGAAGATGAGGTGCACACTCTGAATGACTTGAAACAAATCCCCATTCGCGCTTCGAGTGGCCAACGCACAACGCAACTCGACAGCGTCGCCGATATTACGGCGATCGAGTCCCCCACCGAGGTGGATCACTACCAACTCCGCCGCGTGGTGGATGTCTACGTCGCTCCGGCCAAAGAAGATTTGGGCGCCCTGGCCACGGCCATCGACGGGGTGGTCAAGCAAACCAGCCTTCCGGCAGGGGTTCACGTGGCGCTGCGCGGTTCCGTGCAGGGCATGCGGTCGTCATTCCGCAGCTTTGGGCTCGGTCTCATCCTTTCCGTCGTCTTGGTGTACCTGATCCTGGTGGCGCAATTCGCTTCGTTTGTCGATCCGTTTATCATCCTCCTCGCCATTCCACCCGGACTGGCGGGGGTGCTGCTGTTCTTGTTGGCGACGGGAACGACGCTGAACATCATGTCGCTGATGGGCATCGTCATGATGGTCGGGATCGTGGTCTCGAACAGCATTCTGATCGTCGAATTCACACGCCAGCTCCGGAGACAAGGAACTCCGCTGCGCGAAGCCACGGCTGTGGCCTCGCGGCTCCGCTTGCGGCCCGTGCTGATGACTTCGCTGGCGACGCTGCTCGGCTTGATTCCCATGGCCATGAAACTGGGAACCGGCGCCGAGGCGTACGCTCCGCTGGCCCGCTCCATCATCGGAGGACTGCTGGTTTCTGTCGTCGTCACCGTCTATCTCGTGCCCGCGGCCTATTTGTGGATTCACCGCAAGGACGAGGACAAGACCACCGCTCCCGAGGTGGTGGCATGATTCAAAAGCTCGCCCTGCTCTCCTGTTTTGTAGTGCTGCCAGCCTTCTGCATCGGCCAATCCGCCGTGGCCGTTCAGGCACTTCCCGATGCTCCCGAAGCCTCAAGCGCAGTGCATTCGGAAACGCAGACTGCAGCCCAGCCGTCGCCGGTTCCCTATCCTTCGCCTTCCAACGGACCGGCCGGACCGTCGGCGGCACGGCTTCGTCTGACGCTCAAAGAAGCCGAGACGCTGGTGATCAAAAACAACCCGCAAATTACCGCTGCCCGTCTGCAGGCTCTGGCCGCCCAGCAAGTCACTCGCGAGACGCGCTCCGGTTACTGGCCTACCGCCACGGCAAACTTGACGGCGGTCGACTCCGAAACCAACAGTCGAATTGCCGCCGGAGGCTTAAACAACCCGATCATCTTCGAGCGCGCAGCCGGAGGGGCCACGGTCAGCCAGTTGATTACAGATTTTGGGCACACGAAAAACCTGGTCGCCAGCGCAAGCTTCTCTGCCCAAGCCGAAAACCAGAACGCTCTCGCCACGCGCGAGCAGATACTGCTGGCCGTCGATCAATCGTTCTATGGAGTGCTCCAGGCGCACGCCGTGTTGCACGTCGCTGAAAGTACCGTCACTAACCGCCAAGTTGTTGTTGACCAGGTACAGGCCCTGGCGAAGAGCGCGTTGAAATCCGATCTCGATCTCAGTTTTGCCCAGGTCAATCTTGCGCAAGCAAAGCTGCTTCTGCTGGACGCGCAAAACAACGAGAAGGGCGCCCAGGCTGCTCTCGCCGCACTCTTGGGCTACATCACCCCGTGGGAGTTCGACGTAGTCGACGAACCGGCCGCGACCAGCGTTCCGCCCGCCAATCTTGACGACCTGATTCAGCAAGCCGTCGATTCCCGGCCTGAGTTGCAGGCGATCAATTTCCAATATCAATCGGCAGAAAAATTGAAGGCCGCGGAGAGAGATTCCCTTTTCCCCACGATCGCGGCATTGGGCGCGGTCGGCGGGACACCCGTGCGGGACTATCACCTCTCGCCGTGGTACGGCGCCGTCGGGGCCAACATAGAAATCCCTGTCTTCAACGGATTTCTGTTTTCAGCACGCGCCAAAGAAGCGGACTTGCGAGCGCAAGCGGTGCAGCAGCGATTAGTGGACTTGCGCAACACAATTGCGAGAGATGTCCGGACCAGTTGGCTGAATGCCAACACCGCCTATGATCGCCTCGACGTCACCAATCAACTCCTCAAGCAGGCAAACCTAGCCCTGGACTTATCACAAACCCGCTACAAGCTCGGCCTGGGATCGATCGTGGAACTCAGCCAGGCCCAACTGCAACAAACGCAGGCGGAAATCAGTCAGGCGCAAGCCGGCTATGAATATCGTCTCGCCTTGGCCGTGCTGCGCTACCAAACGACAGGACTCTAGCAGGCTGCGGAAAACTCGATTCCGCTCTTGATTTTGGGTGGCGCAGCGCTTCAGCGCTGCGGTAACTGGCTTGTTTTCAGTCACCGGCTTTTAGCCGCTGAGGTCACACTTTCAGTTCGGAAACCAGTTTTTCCGCAGCCTGTTAGTCCATGATCAAGGGGGATCTGAGTTGACAAACCGCCTGGCAAGTCGTAGCCTTAAAGGCGAACAAAAGACGAACATATGATGCCATCCGCAGCCGCCATCCGAGAGCAGATCGAGTCCGTGTTGGCGATGCGGATTCCCGCAGCCCTCTCCGTACTCCCCCGCAGCGCCCCCGAATTACTGCCCACCGGCATCGCGGAAGTGGACGCGCTGCTGGGGGGCGGGTTGCCGCTTGGCGGCGTGACGGAAATCATAGGTCCTGTGTGTTCCGGCAGAAGCACCCTCGTCCTTTCCGTTCTCGCCGGCATCACC
>JBGPFV010000229.1:0-4994 GCA_041483535.1 Terriglobia bacterium
CGGGCCACGCGCAAATTCGCGCGCGACCCGCACGTCCGAATTTTCTGCGGAGACAGCGGCCTGGTCATGCCCGAAGTGCTCGCATTACTCACGGGCCCAGCGCTGTTCTGGCTCGATGCCGGTTACTACGGCTGGGTGGGGATTCGGACTAAGAATAATGAGCAGCGCCTTTCGGCGGAACTGGAGATGATTCTGAGCCATCCCTACCCGCACATGATCCTGCTCGACGACGTGCGCGGACTAACGGGGCGCGACGGCATTCCTTCGGTCGACGACGTGAAAGCCTATGTGGAGTCGAAGTTCCCGCGGCGCGCGGTGAAAGTGAAGTACGACATCATGCGCATCACGCTGCGGGGATAGCGGACGCCGCCGGAGACGCGGCAAGCCGCGTCTCTACAAGGATTCTCTCTTGCGTGCGAGTTCCCACGCCTTCGCGTATTTCCATGAAACGTAGACGGCATGGTAGAGGTGCAGGAGCAGACCTTCGCGACCGTCGAGAAATCCTAGCCGAAAGAAATAGTTGTAGATCAACGTCGCGAGAGGACGTACGACGATGTTTACCAGGCTGAAACCGCGGCGGCCTTTGGCGACCGCCATATCGGCGCCCAGCGACGAGTAACGGTTCATGTGGTCGATGTAATCAGCGAGCGTGGGGTAGGAGTGGTGGAGGAGCGCGCCGCCGCTTATTTCGGTCGCAACCTCTCCATTAACTCTAACCGTTTCATGAACCACTCTTTCTTCAACCTGGCCGAGCCCTCGTCGGAAGAGTCGCAGTTTTCGATCTGGCCAGTACCCGCCGTACTTTATCCAGCGTCCCAAGAAGAAGTTCTTGCGCTTCACGAAAAATCCGTCAAAGTAGCAATCGGTGTCCAGCGAGTTGACATCGCCCAGTTCGTGTTCAATCTGAAAGTTATGGTGGACGTCGCGCGGCCGATACCCTTTGGGGCGGGCATACTCATCCACTTCATTCCATTTAGCCAGAGCAGTTTGGATATCTGCGGCCAGCTTGGGTTCTAATTCTTCATCGGCATCCAAACTCAGAATCCAATCCCCCGTCGCTTTGTCGATCGCCGAATTCTTTTGTGCGGTGTAGCCCTTCCATTCTTCGATGAAGATTTTCGCCCCGAAGGATTTCGCGATCTCGACGGTGCGGTCGGTCGAGCCGGAGTCGACGACGACGATCTCGCCTTTGCCGTCGGCGACCAACGGCTGCACGCTGGCGAGCGTGCGCCCGAGGTTGGCCTCTTCGTTGTGCGTGATGACGACGACCGAGAGGATCACGCGGGGCTCCTGCCGCTACGGGCCAAGAGCCTGCCGAGCTGCGCCCGGTTTGGACGGCCGGGGACGGCCGTCCCTACGCGAGCACCGCCGGTGGCCGAGATCTCCACGGAGAGAGGATACGCGAGAGACGGCACGCAGCAAAAGAAAAACGCCGCAAAAGGGAAACGCCGGGCGGGACGCCCGGCGCTCCATCGCTAATCGTCGCGATGCTACGGTTGTGGTTGCGCCGGAGGGTTCGCCGGCATTGCCTGATCCGCCGGCCGCGCCACCACATGCGGAATATTCGGAGCGTGGGTGACCTCGCCCCGCTCGGCCTCAGCGATCACGATACCGGCGTGATCGAGCAGCAGGCCGATGGCCCGATCCAGTTCAACTTCTGCCTTTTCGTACGCGGCCTTGGCCGAGACGAGCGTGACTTCGGCCTGCGTCATGGCCGCCTGGTTCTGCAGGACGAGCGTTGAGGTGGATGCGCCGAGCGCGTACTTCTTCTGTTCGGCGTCCAAAGATTGGCGCGCCAGATCGACGGCAGCCTGCGCGGAAGCCACGCTGGCGCGATTTTGCTGCACCCCGAACTGCGCGTTGCGCACCTCGATGCGTACCTGGTTCTCAAGCTGCTGCAGCCGCAACTGCGATTGCCGGTATTCCAATTCCCCGCGCACCTGCACTGATTGCGCCGCACGGTTGCGAAGCGGAATGGTGAGCTGTAATCCCACGCCCTTGTCAGGAGCCGTCGAATCGACCAGCTGACCTAGGGCACCAGAGTAAGAGGTAGCCGGATTAGCCTGGCCGGTGCATTTTGTCGGGTCTGTCTTACAAAGGTAGGTTGTGTTTAGATCGCCGCCTAATCCGGTTCCTTGGTAGTAAGCGAACGCGTCCAGAGTCGGCAACAGGGAACTGCGAATGGCCTTGTTGCTGATCGCGGTATTGGAGAGGTTGATACGCGATTCCGCCAACTCCGGGCGATGAGCGAGTGCATTATTCACCAGGTCCTGGATAGGAATAACCGGCTCCTGCGCGGGCAACTCCATGGTTGAAATAGGAATGACTTCGGCATCCGCCAGTACCGGATCGACGAGTGTGCGGCTGAGCGCATTCTTCATGAGCAGCTGCTGCAGCTGAAGATTGGTCAGCGCTACGGTCAGGGTTTGCTGGTTAGTGGCGACCGTGCTCTGCGCCCGAACCACCTCGATCGGCGCGAGGGTACCGATTTCCACCTGCTTGCGATTGTCAGAGAGCGTCTTCTGAGCGAAAGCTAACTGCTCCTGCTGAACCCTGACGTTCTCGTAGGCGAATACCAAATCCCAGTACATGTTTTCGATCTGGTCGACCGTAGTTGTGATTTGTAGGCGGAAGGCCACGTCCGAAAGTTCGCGGTCGTTCTTGGCGATTTCGATGAAGCGGGTATTGGTCGCGAATCCGAAACCTTGTAACAAGTGTTGGGTGATTTGGGCGCGAAAATTCGGGTTGTACTGCGTCGCGAAAGCTTGATAGGGGGAAAGCGGACTTGCCGTGCCCCGGGTGTTGTTGAATCCAACGGAAAGATTCGTGCCCCAATGAAACCCTTGCTGGTAGCCAAAGTCCCAGGTGGACGTATGAGAATCCGAAAAAGGTGGTGCGAATGGGCTCACAGTTTGAGTACGGTTCTGATCCAGTTGCAGCGTGCTCGTGATTATAGGGTCAAAGCTGGTGATAAGTGGGCCGCTGCCCAGGGTTGATTGGACCAAGCCGCTCGATCCAGCACCGGCGCCACCTGCCGCGACCGAGGTTCCGCCCTGACCCGAGCCAACCTGTGTGCCGAGTCCGCCTACGCCGCCACCGGGCGTGTTCTGCACCACACCGTTGTTGACGCCGAGAATGGTATTGAAGCCGGCCTTGGCGCGCCAGACGTCGGTATCGGCAATGTTCAGGTTGTAGCGGGCAATTGCGATATCGAGGTTGTTCTCGAGCGCCAGCGCGACCGCGTCGTTCATCGAAATATAAAGTTTGCCGTCGCGCATGAGCTGGTCGATGCGCGGAGTGTTGGCCAGGTTCGGTGGCGCTATGCGGCGCGCCTTGTACGGGCTAAGCGGGTTGCGCAAGGGCGACTGCGGCTTCGCGTACTCCTTCACATCAAACGGCTGCGATTTTGAGGGCACGGCCTGTGGGGTCTGCATCTGCGCCGACGGCGCGCTGGGCACGGATGAGGCCTCCTGCGTCCACGCGGCAGGTACCATGATTACGGCAAGGAAGACGGCGGCTAGAAAAAGGGCGGCAGCCCGCTGAAACGCAGTCAACACTGTAGAACGTCGCATTCGCATCATCTCCATCGGTCACACGAAAGTGATCTCACACAAGCGCTTAAGTTCATGAGGACGGACGTAGTGGTTCGCATTCTTGCTAACACTCTGCTAATACGTAGAACGACGGGCAAGAGTTCCTTGCAATCTTTCCGGCGCAGGTCTCTCCTTGCCATAGCGGAGCAAGGCAATCTTTTTCATTTGCAAGTAAAAGTGATCGTAAGTAAAAGTGGTCGTAAGTGAACTAGTATAGCTGACGCACCGCCGCACCCTCGGTGACCGCGGTGGTAAAACTTTGTAAATACTAGCGATGATGCTCAGGCCGCCTAAGACTCGAAAAAGAACGTGCGCAATCTCAAACTGATCCTCTCTTATGATGGCGCGGACTTCGCCGGCTGGCAGGTACAGCCCGGCCGGACGACCGTACAAGGCGCGCTGGCTTCAGCCATTGGACGGTTGAGCGCGGAAAATGTACTGCCCCAGGGCTCCGGCCGCACCGACGCGGGTGTGCACGCCCTGGCCCAGGTAGCGAGTTTTCGGACCGGGTCGGCGATTCCTGCTGAAAATTGGGCGGGGGCCCTGAACGACATACTGCCGGCGGCGATCCGTGTGCTTGAGGTGACCGAGGCCGCGCCTGAATTTCACGCGCGCAAGTCGGCGCGCGCCAAGACGTATCGCTATCGCATTCACCGTACCGCGATCTGTCCGCCGTTTCTGGCGCGCTATGTGTGGCATTACCCGTATCCACTGGAGGAATCGGCGATAATCGCAGCCGCCGGCGTGGTCGTCGGCGAACACGATTTCACGTCGTTCGCGGCGGTGGACCCGGAGCGCGTGGAACGAATGGCGGGCGGAGAAAATACTCACACCACGAACCTTCGGACGATTTTCTCCTCCACTTGGACGCGTGCAGGCGAAGAACTGATCTACACGGTGCGCGGCAGCGGATTTCTTCATCACATGGTGCGCAACCTGGTCGGCACATTTTTGCTGATGGGGAAGGGAACGGTGACCCTGGAAGACTTGCGCCGCATCCTCGAAGCGCGGGAGCGCACGGCGGCCGGACCTACCGCGCCCGCCAGCGGGCTGTATCTGGTTGGGGTGGAATACTAGTGTAGCGCGGACTTTCCTGTCCGCGTGCTCGCCCCAATCCCGCCGCCGTTCGCGGACAAGAGTGTCCGCGCTACACGAACAGTCTGACAATTCGCACGAAAGATCAAGACTCTGGCGCGCCCGTCCCCTCCCGCGTAAACTTCTCCGCAGATGGCCGCCAACGTCGAATTCTCCGTCTCCCGCATCGCTTCCGTGAACCCGGCGACCGGTGAAGTTCTGGGCGAACTGGATAGCGCCGGACCGACCGAAGTGCGGGCGGCGGTGGCCCGGGCTCGCGCCGCACAGCCGGATTGGAACGTCTGGGGCATCCGCCATCGCATCCAG
>JBGPFV010000230.1:0-4993 GCA_041483535.1 Terriglobia bacterium
ACGTGACGTTGAATTCAAACATGGGCGTTTCCGACCCGCGCCCCCACCGGGCCACTTCCCAGTGCGCTCGGATAAACTTCACCTCGGGCCGCGCCGTCAGATTGAGCAGGAGCGGAACTTCCTCGCGATAAAACTTCTGCGCAAAAGCCACGACCGGCTTCGCATCCCACGTCGCGCCATCGGCGGATCCGAAGATGCTGACGTCGAGCGATTCCTGCTCGACGATGTTGGTGATGGCGAGCGTCAGCAGAAAAACCCGGCCCTCCGCCCGGCTCACATCGAGGGCAGGCCCGTCGCCTTTGGCGTTGACCACCGTATTTTCGGGAACGAGGAAGGCTTCCATCATGACGCGAAGATTCTAGCAGAGAGGTGGCGCTGGGGGCTGTGACTTCGCGCCGTCCCTACAGCGCTGCGGGGCCTCGCCCCGCTCGCCAGCCGAGGGCGGCTGTCCCTACGCGGTCATTTCAACGCCACGTCATCCAGAAACTGCCGCAGCACCGTTCCCACTGCTTCCGCTTGCTCCCACGGCGCATAGTGTCCGGCCTTGGGAATCACCTTCAACTGGCTCCCCGCGATGTTCTGCCGCATCAGTTCGCCGTCGGCTGCCGTCGCGAGCACGTCTTCTTCTCCGATTGCAATCAGCGTGGACACGTTGATGGTCTTCAAATCCGCAACCGAGTCGGGACGCTCCGCCATGCCGCGTTGCACCTGGCTGATATCCTCGGCCGACATTTTGCGCATCATGGCGCGCGCTCCATCGACTAAGTCCGGCCGCGTGGCCAACGTCGTCCGCCCCATCAGCTTCGGAACCATACTCTCGATAAACGGTTCCGTTCCCTGCTCCAGGACGGCGTCCGCAGCCTTCAGCCGATTCGCCCGGGCTTCGGCGGTGTCGGCCTGAGGCCGCGTGTCACAAAGCACGAGTGATGTTACCCGCTCCCGACAGCGGCGCCAGAATTCGAACAGGATGTATCCGCCGATGGAACATCCGACGAACGCCGCCTGGCCAATGCCGGCGGCATCGAGCACGCGGGCAACGTCGGCGGCGTGCTTTTGCATGAGGGCAGGCCCCTCGCCAATCTCGGAATCGCCGTGCCCGCGCAGATCCGGAAGTATCAGCCGGTAGCGCGAATCGAGCGCGGCTGCCACCGGGTTCCAGAACTCGCGATGACAGGGAAAAGGATGGAGAAGAATGACCGGCGGGCCGTCCCCGCGAATTTCATAGAAGATCTCGGCGTCGTCGCTGCGCAGGTGCTCCATGGGAGGAGATTAGAACACAGAAACAGATGTGATTCCCTGTAGAGACGCGGCTTGCCGCGTCTCCGCTCGCGCCGCCAGTTCTCTCCGTGGCAACGGGAGACGGGGCAAGCCCCGTCTCTACCTTTAGCTCGTCACTGGCTGTTGCGACGTCGCAACTGGTAACCGGAGCGGCTCCTCGGGGATGATGATCCATCCGAGGATGTAGGCCACTACGCCCGGTAAGATTCCGCACGCCAGCGTGATGAAGAACCAGAGGATGCGCACGAGCGATATGTCGAGATCGAGATATTGCGCCAGGCCGGCGCAAACGCCTCCGATCTTTTTGTCCGCGCGTGAACGCATCAGTTTCTTGGGCGTGGGCGGCACTCCCACCACGTTGCCACAGTGGGAGCAAAAGCGCCCGTCCTCAGCGATGGTTTTGCCGCAAGCGTTGCAGTACATGGGTGTGTCTCCTAACTTAGGATACGGCGATGGCGGAGAAAATGTTCCCCGATCGGCTTTTGGCTTTTAGCTCTTGGCTTTTTAGCTAAGAACGAACGGCTAACAGCCGCTCTCTACTCCCGGTACGCGTCTTTGATTCTCTTCCTCGCTTTGTCGGCTTCGGCGTTGCCCGAATTGGTGGCCACTACCGCTTCGTACTTCTTTACGGCCAGGGCGCGCTTCTGCAGTTGGTCATACATCTCGCCGGCTCCCAGATTCGCCTTCTGCAGCAGTTCCGGGTCGGGGCTCGTAACCTCGCTCACCAGCTCGTAAGCCGTGGCCGCGGCCTGATATTCTTTCTCGCCGCGCAGCAGGTCGCCCAGTCCGATGGCCGCGATTTCGTAGTGGAGATTGCCGTATTTTCCCTCGCGCCCGTTCTGCCACACCCGGCGATATTGATCCTCTGCTTCACTACTCTTGCCCGCCACCCGCAGCAGGTTCGCCTCTTCGAGCGGCAGAAGATGGTTGCGCGGAAAGCGGGGAGCGATCGCTTCCGCGATCTGCAAAGCCTCACCATAGCGGCGTTCGCGGCGCAGGAAGACCATGAGAATGATCCCGGCGTCCACGCTGGTTTCGCCGTTGGCGCGGTAGGCCTCGTTCAAATACCGGAGTCCTTTTTCTTTGTCGCCGCTCAAACCCACCAGCGCTACGGCGATTTTGACCGCCAAGGGCAAGTTTCCCATCACGTAGTTATGCGCCCCCACGACCAGCTTGGCGTCGCTGTACTGCGGAGCCAACTCGAGAACCCGTTCGTGATCGTGGCGCGCTCCGACGGCATTGCGCAGAGCGGAAAACCAGGCGCGCTCGATCAGTGCGGTGTATAGCGCGAACTGTCCGCGGGTGACGCCGCGGGCGTAGAGCATATCCACGTTGTTGGGATTGCGCGCCAGTTCGGCGTTTTCCAGCTTCTTGGCTTGCTCGACCAGGCGCTTGATGCGTTCCTTCTGCGCCGGATCGGCGGGACGGTGCGCCTGCCCGATGAAGTTGTCGTTCGAGTACTCCCCGGAATTCATCGCGCCCATGCGATAGAGTTCCCGCACCTGAATCGCGGAGAGCAGGTGGTTCACGGCCAACGGATCGGTCGGATGACGCGCTGCGATCCTCTCGAAATCCTGGATCGCCGCGTCATAGTCGAGGTTGTAGAAGTGCTCGAAAGCGGCCTGATTCAGGGGATCGGGTGGACGAAGGGCGGCCGTCCCCGCGGGGTCAGCCGCCAGACAGACCTGGGCAAAAGCCAGCAGCGCGATGGCGGTTAAGGCGGGACGGTGCCGGAAAAGGAGGAGCAACACGCTTGCTCAGTTTAGCAGTTCCCGGTTCTCGGTTCCCAGTCCCAGTCCGAACCAATCGGCTCTCCACTGGGAACTGAAAACTGAGAACTAGCAACCGGGAACCCATTAGTTCAACTTTCCCCGTAGAGACGGGGCTTGCCCCGTCTCCGCCGGCAGGTTCGCGCCGCGGCCCAGGGGAGACGCGGCCAGCCGCGTCTCTACGGAAAATCCTGAAAGCCTCCCGGAACCAAACCTAGTACGTCCCCAACCCAGTCCGGTCGTGCACAATGGGGAAAAACCGGGTTGGATCACGTAATTCTTGCCCGCCGGAATGGCCGCCCTCCCCATGGCCTGCTTGTAAGTATCGTCTTTGCAATAACTTGCTTTGGTGATTCGCTTGCGATCCGAAAGGGATCGGGGAGATTGGTTCCTTATGGCAGAAACAGCCGATCAAACGCGGCAGGAATTTTGGCGGCCGCCTACGCCGGTGCCCGAGGCTAGCGCTAAGCGAGAAAGAGGCCGGGAAAGAAACGAAGAACTTAGCGAAACTTGCCGCTGCGGAACCGAGTTCATCGTCAGTTCACTCTACTGCCATAGTTGTGGCGCCCGCCGTCCCGACCTGAATGCGGCGCGCATGTTGGAAATCCCCGGTGTCGCTGAACTTGCCTGGCTCGGGCAGCGGCTCGGGCTCACGACGCCTGCCCTCGTCGCTTTTCTGGTGGGCGTGCTCTGCGTGGTGGGAGCAGTGGCGGTTAGCGTGTTCTTCAGCGTCCGGACAGCGCTGGACTGGCAGGCCATCCAACTGTGGCGGATCGAGTGGCTGCTGGCGGCGGTCGTTGCCTTTGTGGCTGGGTGCGTCCTTAAGAAATAGCCCCCCCGGCGGTCAGCTCTCAGGTGTCAGTTTTCCATTCAACCAACTTTCCTGTAGAGACGGGGCTTGCCCCGTCTCCCGGCGGCAAGTTCGCGCCGCAGCCAAGGGGAGACGCGGCAAGCCGCGTCTCTACGGAAATCCGGATGCCCGGTCGGGAGGTCCCGTCCCTCAGGTGCGCGAATGGACGTGCTCGGTTTCCGAGACGATGGCGGTGGGCCGCCGCTGCTGGCCCATGCGGTAAAGGTGGTGCAACGGCCCCACTCCCTTGCCCAGAGGATGGGCGTTCGTAATCGCGGCCGAGACATACGCTTTGGACAGCAGAACGGCCTCGGGCAGTCCGCGCCCATGCGCCAGATGGCAGGCCAGTGCGGTGGCGAACGCGCATCCGGTGCCGTGGGTGGAATTCGAGCGCTGGCGGTCTGCCTTGAAAATTTCCCGTTCAGCGCCTCGGGCAGTGGTGAAACTGAGGAGGTCGGTCGCCTTCTCCAAGTGGCCTCCGGTGACCACCACATTGACCGCTCCCAGCGAGTGCAGACGAGCCGCCGCCTCGCCCATCTGCTCGAGATTAGTGACGGCCATCCCGGTCAACGCGCTGGCCTCGTCAAGATTCGGGGTGACGAGCTCCGCCAGCGGAATCAGCTTCTCGATCAACAGGCGGGTGCCAGCCGCATCCAACAGGTCCGCTCCAGAACTCGACTTTAGAATTGGATCCAGTACGACATGAGGCAGGTGTGCCTGGCCCAGGAAATCCGCAACCACTGCGACCACGTGCTCGTTGCCTAACATGCCGATGTGGACGGCAGCGACGGCCAGGTCTGAAACCAGCTCCTGCAGCGTCTCGGCAATGAGGCTGGGATCCACCGCCTGGACCCGCCGCACTCCCTGCGTGGATTGGATGGTTAAGGCCGTAATGCAGGCGACGCCGTAGCATTCGTGGGCCGCGATGGTCTTGATGTCGGCCGTAATCCCAGCACCCGAGGAGGGGTCAAACCCGGCAATCGTCAACACCACGGGCGGGGTCGCAGCCATGTCGTCACTCTAAACCCAAAGGTCCAACAGGGGAACAGCGCTTGCAGACGTTTCCCGGCCAGTCCTGCCTCCGCAGGCTGCGGAA
>JBGPFV010000231.1:0-4957 GCA_041483535.1 Terriglobia bacterium
ATCATTTTCCTTGACTTCAAGGTTCGTGAGATCGAGCGAGGTAAGGATCACGCCCAGAAACAGCCACGATCCAAGCTGCTGGTTGATGATGCAAGTGTTTTTGCCGATCCATCCGATGCCGGCGTACTTGGCGTAGATGCGTTCGATGAGCGGGCCGGTGTCGACGTAGGAACGGAAGTGCAAGTACCCAGTACCCGGTACCCAGTACCCAGTTGTTTCAAGTAGTCCGCGCAGTTCGTCTTCCATCTTTTGCAGGCGGCGCAGGACGGCTTCGTGGTAGTCTTCGCGGGACCAGGCGTAGCGGGAGATCCAGCCTCGGCTTGCGTCTTCTGTTTGCGCCTGCGTCGGCACTTGGGTCGAGTACGGATGCGCGGTGTTGTAGTTGATGGCGCACACGACCACGCTGCGGGCCCAGGGAGCGACTCGATCCAGCGCCGCGCGCTTGAATTCTCCAGTTTCGGCGCGAGCTTCCATGTACTTCATTTCGCCGTGTTTCCCATCCGCGATCCAAGCGGGGAAGACGCGTAGCTCGACGAAGTCGCGGACCGGCGCGATGCCGCAGAGATCGAATCCAGCGGCGCGCGCGCACTGCCTGATGCGGGTTGGAAGGTCGGGAAACACGTGGGTTGGGGCTGGCGGCCAGTTCAGCCGCAGAGTGCACTCACATTCTCCAAAAGGCTACCACTGCGGGGTTCGGAGTGAAACGGCCGGTTTACATCGTCTACCGCAGGTGCTCCACGAGGAATAGGTCGGACAAGTTGCGGGTGTAACCAAAAACGTAGTGCTCCTCATCCGCGGAAATGAGAGGACACGAAGCCCCAACGACACCCGCGACATCGATGGGGCTGAACGTTTTCCATGGCGTCCTGGCGCCGGTTTGAAGGTCCAGGCGCGACACCGGACATGAACTTTCGCCACGAGTTCCTACTAATAATGTCTGACCGTTCTTTGCCCAGCGCAGTGGCAGGTCGCCGGGTTGTGAACCGCGGACCGCTTGCGGCTCGCCTCCATCCGCTGGCAGTAAGGTAATTCCATCGCTGGTGACAGCGGCAATGCGTTTGCCTTCAGGCGACAGCGAATTCACGCGCAGGCTAAATCCTTCTGGGCTTATGGCGCGAGGCTGCCCGCCCTCCAAATTCATGACATAGATCCGTGAAGCGTGGCCCGCTTCGTGACCGTCGAATAGAAGACGGTTGGAATCGGGGAAGAATTCACCAAAACGGGGAATGATATTGCCGGTGGGCAGCGCCCGCTGCTGTCCCACTCCGGTGGGGAGCAGCACGAAGTCAGGCGGCGACATGCTCTGCCGCAGCACCAGGGCCCACTTGCCATCGGGCGAAAGCGCGCGTGCGCTTCCCTGGCCCAAACGCACGGCAGAACTACTATTGGTCTCGCGAGTGAATACTGCATAGTCGCCGCCCCCGGCTTCCCCGGCTTCGATAAAGAGCAGGAGTTTGCCATCCTCGGAGAGAGCTGCGGGCACAGTCCAATCCTGCCAGCTCAGGTCGCGCTCTTTGTTTTCGCCGGGAATCAGGCCGACCGCGCCCGCCCGTAGTGCATCACGCGAAATCAGGGCGCGGCCGCCAGCAGCGGTGTCATGCAAAGTGAGCGTCCCCGGCGCGGTGAGCAATTCGCGGAGTTTGCCGGACAGACTGACACCGCGCAAGGAACGGCTGAATCCTGTCGCCGTGGCGGTAAACCAGATCTCGTCCCCGGAAGGCGCCCAGGCCAAACCAATTACACTGGCCCAGCGCTGGGTCAGGTCCGTTTTCTTCCCACTAAGATCAATGACACTGATGGTCCCACCGTCATCCCCTAATAATGGGTGGTCAACGAAGGCCAGGCGGTCACCTCTCGAGGAGAAACGGAGATCGCTGATCCAGCCGGCGGTCTCATACAACACCTTGCCAATCGGATATTCCAGGCGGCTCTTGCCGGCGACGGCGTGAACAACTGCCAGCGCGCTGCCATCAGGAGTCCAGTCGGCGGCCTCAACGTTATCCAGCAGATCGCGGGGAGCGTCGGCGCCGACGGAAAGCTGAGCCAGGGTCCCAACATACGTAAAGGCATTGTCGGCGACGCGAAAGCGGCGTAATACCGCCATTTGCCCGCCCGAGGAGACGGCCAGGACTTCGGTCTGCACGAGCCCCAGATCGCGGGATTCGGTGGAGTTGGGGGAACTGATAAAGACTGCCTGCGGATTGCCTTCCCAAGCGGCGCTATAGATGGCCGAGCGCGGGTCGGGAGCAAATCGCGCAGCCGTCAGAGCGCCGCGGCGGAAGGTCAGTTCGTGAAAAGTTGGCACCGGCGCCGAGGCAGATCGCCGGCCAATAAAGATTCCTGCAATTCCACCGGCAAACAGCGCGCATAAGGCGGCGCCGGCCAACCACGCCATGCGGATGTGTTTCGGAGTTCCTGTGGCGCTCTCCGGCGCCGAGGCCGGAAGCGCGGATACACCGGAGTCCGCCACTGCCACCGGGTGCCTCGAAGACGGGTGCCAGTCGCGGTGCAGGCGCTTGAGATCAGCCCGCATCTCGGCCGCGCTCTGATAGCGTAGGTCGCGATCCTTTTCCAATGCCTTATTGACGATGCGCTCCAGTTCGGGTGGGAGCGCGGGGTTCAAACGGATTGGTGCGGTTGGGACTTTGTTAAGAATTGCATTGAAAATCGCCGCTGACGTGTTGCCCTCAAACGGCAGGAGGCCGGTACACATTTCGTAAAGCACCACGCCGAAAGAGAACACGTCGGTGCGCGCATCCAGTTCTTCGCCCAGCGCCTGTTCCGGGCTCATGTACGCCACCGTACCCAGCGCAGATCCTGGCGAGGTCAGTTGCTCGGGGCTGACTGCAAGCGTAGGTCCAGCCGTAGGTCCTGTCGCTTCTATGAGCTTGCCGCGCTCCGCGATGACTTTCGCCAGTCCAAAATCGAGGATTTTGGCATGGCTGCGCTCGGTTACGAATATGTTGGCAGGCTTAATGTCGCGGTGAACGATTCCCTTGGCGTGAGCCGCCTCCAGGGCCTCGGTAATCTCAATGGCAAGATTTAGGAGCAAGCCCGTCTCGAGGGGACGGTGGGTGATGCGGTGCTTCAGGGTGGCTCCGTCCAAAAACTCCATCGCGATGAAGGATTGGGCCTCATGCTTGCCAATCTCGTAAATGGTGCAGATATTGGGATGATTCAGGGCAGAGGCAGCGCGTGCCTCGCGCCGAAAACGCTCCAGTGCCTGCGAGTCTTGCGCGAGCTCATCGGGTAGGAATTTAAGCGCGACAAAGCGCCCCAACTGAGTGTCTTCCGCCTTGTAAACGACACCCATACCCCCACCGCCTAATTTCTCGGCAATCCGGTAGTGAGAGATGGTCTGGTCGATCACGCGACAGTTATCCGGTCGTCGTATCTTAGGGTCTTGCCTGGGGGAAGTCAAAGCCTTCGTAGGCCACGGGCAGCTGCCGAGCTGCGCTGGGCTCGGACAGCCGAGGGCGGCTGTCGCTACGCGAGCGGGATACAGCAAATGGTGAACCCGGTCAGCTTTTGCGGGCGCGCCCAGCCGCCGCTTTCCTGATGGCGGGAGTGAAGTGCTCGACCCGGTTCCGGCCCTTCTCCTTGGCGGCATAAAGGCCGGCGTCGGCTTGATTCAACAACGCTTCCAGATTGTTTTTTCCATCGCAAACGGAAACGGCGACTCCCATGCTCATGGTGATGAGCCTCTCCACGCCGGAACACAGCACGGGTGTACGGGCAATGATTATACGCAACTCGTTCGCGCGCAGCATGGTGTTGGGCAAGTCACAGTTCGGCAGGATCATGAGAAACTCTTCTCCGCCATATCGGCCGACACCGTCATAGACGCGGAGTTGCGATTGCAGGCGCCGGCCGATTTCCCGGAGCGCCTCATCACCGAAAAGATGGCCAAGCGTGTCGTTGACGTTCTTGAAATGGTCGATGTCGCAAAGGATCGCTCCCACCGGGGTGTGTTCCCGGCGGGCTCGCTCCAATTCGCGCTGGAACATGGCGATAATCTCTCCGCGATTCAGCAATCCGGTGAGCGAGTCGTGGGTGGCGGCGTGGCGCATGGACTCGCGGGCGGAAACCAGTTCCTCCTGCAGGTCGAGAATCCGCTTACCCACCAGCAGGCGCGCCTTCATTTCCATCTCGTTAAAGGGTTTGACCAGATAGTCGTCGGCGCCGGCCTGCATGGCCTCGAGCATGTTCTGGCGTCCCTCTTTGCTGGTGAGCAGGATGACGTAGACGTAAGGGCCGGACAATCCGGCTTGGCGGATGCGCTTGCAGAGCTCAATGCCATCGAGATCGGGCAGCACCCAATCGAGGAGCACGAGCTTGGGAGCATCGGGGAGTTCGAGGATTCGCCACGCTGCGGAGCCGGTTTCGGCGAGGGTGACGCCAAAACCCCAGCCGCGCAAATGGTCGCCGATCAACTTGCGATAGACAGCGGAATCGTCGACCACCAAAGCCTGCATGAATCGGGAACCTCCGACCTCCGCTGAGCCAAACAACGAACGGCCGCCCATGCACACCTCCTTAGTGGGAAGTACCGATGAAGCCCGACTCCCACCATCATAAGACGAAGAGGCTGCTTGGGCGGGGCTGGCAAGTGGCTGGCCCGTGTATCCGGAGATACGTCTTGAAGAATCGGCAAAGCGGGGCGGAGGCTTTAGGGATCGGCAAGACCGGAGACTCGGAAGGGGGCGACCCGACGCGTGCAGACCGGCTGCGGAAGAGCAGGAGCAAACCTCAGGCGCTGAAGCGCGAGCACATTTCCACGTCTTAACGGCACCAGTGAACTCGTGCCCTCCCCTTTTCGTCGCGAAGTTTGAGTTTTTCGTGCGCTCGGGGATACGGTCGCGGATGCAGGTTGACCCAGGCTTCACCGGCGGCCTAACATAGCCGCCGATGGTACTGAGGCCTTCGGAATGATCGGCCAGACGGTCTCCCACTACCA
>JBGPFV010000232.1:0-4931 GCA_041483535.1 Terriglobia bacterium
GACTGGTGGACCAGAGCATGCCTTGCACGCCCAGTCCGGAGGAAACCAGATCGCCGAGAATGGCCGGCCCCGATCCGTTCGCGGGAAAGTAAGCATAGAAGTTCGGCGACTGCCAGTGCGTGATGCCGGGAAGGATAACGCGCTCGAGGTCGCCAAGAATCTGGTCGAAGGCTTCGCCGTGTTCCGGAGCGTTGGGCGGAAGTTTCGAGCGAATTTCTCCCGGCTCGACGCGCGACAGAACCGGAAAGCTTTCTACGCGGGATTGGTAATCGGCGATCCAGTCCACAACCGCGTGGCCCTGGCGGCGGAACTCCTCGGGAGACATGTGAAAGGATTTTTCTGCGGGCATAGAGTGTAGTCAATTTGTAATTGGTAATTTGTAATCGGTAATTTGAAAAGGCCTTGTCATCCTGAGCGAAGCGAAGGACCTGCTGCCTTATGCACTGACAAGAAAACAGGTCCTTCGCTTCGCTCAGGATGACAATTCAATATCCAATGTTCTTAGATTACAAATAATTACCAATTACAAATGCCCGTAGTACACCCGCGTGTTGTATTCGAATCCAACCTTGTCATCTATGGCATGGGCGCGAAATATCCGCTGGAGTTCCCGCATCATCGGCGCGTGGCTGCGATGACCTTCGAGCGGCGCGTACGAAGAAGACAACAATCGTCCGGCAGTGCCTTCGTAGTCAAACTGCTGGCACAGGCTGAAGACGCGCTCCTGGCACAGCGCGGGCGCAAAGAATTTGTGGATCAAGGCGGTCGTGCGTTCGTGGCGCACTTCCGCATAGTCGGTGCCGTAGGTCAGCAGCAGCTGTTCATAGTCACGCAGGAAAGGCGTGGTTGCGGTGCGGCGCTCATTCCATAGGAGCACGCACCATCCCTCGGGCCTTAGAACGCGAACAAATTCGGCGCGAGCGCGGGGCAGGTCGAACCAGTGCGCCGCCTGGGCGGCGGTAACGAAATCGACGGAGGCGGAGCGCAGCGTCGTCTCCTCGGCCGTCCCTGCAACGGACGCCAATCGATCGTACGATTCGAGTTCATGGGCGCCGGCTTCGCGCATTTCCATGTTGGGTTCGACCGCAAATACGGGATTCCCGTTTTCCAAAAGCAGGCGGGTAAACACACCCGTGCCGGCAGCGACGTCAGCGACGATGTGGCTCGGCTGCAATCCACATTCGGTACGCAGCAGGTCGAGAACTTCAGGCGGATATCCCGGGCGATAGCGGACGTAATTCTCCACCCGGTCGGAAAAACGAGCGGTTGGCGATTGAGTCATTGCTCTTTAGTGTAACGCGTTCCAACCGCGACTCCCTGCGCACGGTACAATCTTCATTTCATGGCGGAGTTGGGCCGGATCTTGTGCCTGGTTCATGTAGCTGGTCATATGAAGGATGATCGTTTACGCGGGGTTATCGAGAACCAAACACCGGGCGTCGGGGATGCGGCACCGGATTTCGAACTACTGGCGCTGGTTGCGGGCGTCAAGAAACCGCTGCGTCTGAGTGCGTATCGCGGAGAGAAGAATGTGGTGCTGGCCTTCTATCCGTTTAACTGGCAGGAAACGAGCGCCGCCCAGTTGGTCAGCTACCAGGTGCAACGTCCGCGAGTGCTGGCGAGCAACGCGGAAATCGTAGCCATTACGGTGGATTCCATCATGAACACCACGGCCTGGGAACGCGCCCTCGGCCCCTTCGACTTTCCGTTGTGCAGCGATTTCTGGCCGCACGGGGAAGTCGCGGAGCGCTACGGGGTTTTGCGCAAGTCCGGAGAAAAGCCCGGTGCTGGCGCGGGCGCGAGCGATCGGGCGGTGGTGATCGTGGACCGCAGCGGATGCGTCGCCTTCCGCAAGACCTACGCCCCGGACCAAGTTGCTCCGGTGGAAGAAGTTCTGACCGTGCTGAAACAAATCTGAATCATAGTTGTCTACAAGGAGCTTCATGAAACTTTTTTCAGGTGCAGTCCTGTTCTTCGTGCTGATGGGTTCGGCCCTGCAGGCGTTCGATCAGGCCAGTAAAGAGAAAGGTCAACCTGGTAAAGAGCCGCCGGACCACTGGTCCATCAGCGGGTTTCGCGATGTGGCCGCGGAGCGGGAAGTCGAAAAGAAGTTCATGGCTGTGCCCGACCCCAAGCTGGCGGAAGAGCATTTGCGGATTCTGACCCAAGCGCCGCACATCGCCGGATCTCCCGAGGACAAAGCCACCGCCGAGTACGTGGCGAAGAAGTTTGGCGAGGCCGGATTGGACACCGAGATCGTCGAATACAAGGTGTGGCTCAACTATCCGGCGGAGATTCGGGTGGACCTGACCGCGCCCGAAGGAGTGGAAATGCATGGGCCGCGGCCCGAGCACGTCGACGGCGATCCCTTTCAGGACGACCCGCGCATCGTCAACGCCTACAACGGCATGTCGCCCTCGGGCGACGCCGAAGCGGATGCTGTCTATGCCAACTACGGTTCGCCCGCTGACTTTGACAAGCTGAAGGAGATGAACGTCGATGTGCGCGGCAAGATCGTCATTGTCCGCTACGGAGAGAATTTCCGCGGCGTGAAAGCGTTCGTGGCGCAGGAGCGCGGCGCGGCCGGAGTCGTCATTTACTCCGACCCGAAAGACGATGGCTACTACCGCGGCGACGCCTATCCGAAGGGGCCGTGGCGTCCGCCGAGCGGCGTGCAGCGCGGATCGATCGGATTCATGTTCCAGTTTCCCGGAGACCCGACCACTCCGGGTGTGGCGTCCACTCCCGCTCTGCCCGATTCGAAGCGCGTGTCTCCCGCCGCATCCGAGCAGTTGCCGAAGATTCCCGTCACTCCACTTTCCTACGCCGATGCCGCGCCCATTCTCGAGCACCTCGGCGGGCCAGCCTCTCCGCGCGAGTGGCAGGGCGCGCTGCCCTTTACTTACCACGTCGGTCCCGGCCCCGCGAAAGTGAAGATGCACCTTAAGCAGGACTACCAGTTCCGCGCCATTTGGGATGTGATTGGCAAAGTTCGGGGAACGTCTTCGCCCGACGAGTGGGTGGTGGCAGGCAATCATCGCGATGCTTGGGTGTATGGAGCGGTCGATCCGAACAGCGGTACGGCGGCGATGCTCGAGACCGTGCATGGGTTGGGTGAACTGCTGAAGTCGGGATGGAAGCCCAAGCGCACGATTGTCATCGGAAGCTGGGACGCGGAAGAAGAAGGACTGATCGGTTCCACCGAGTGGGGCGAAGATCACGCGCAGGAACTGGGGAACGCAGCCGCCTATTTCAACATGGACGTGGCCGTATCCGGCAAAAAGTTTGGAGCCTCGGGCGTGCCGACGCTGAAAGAGTTTATCCGCGAGATCGCAAAAGCCGTGCCTTCGCCCGAAGGCGGAACCGTGTACGACGCGTGGAGGAAGACGAGTCAGCAGACGGCAGAGAACTCGCGGTCGGGGGAAACCAGCACTTTCCGCCCACCGCCGGCGGCTGTGCAGAGCGATGTGCCAGTGGGCGACCTGGGCAGTGGCTCCGACTACACTGTGTTCTTGCAGCATCTGGGCGTGCCTTCCACCGATGTCACTTCGAGCGGCGACTATGGCGTGTACCACTCGGCGTTCGATAACTTTGCCTGGTTCAAGAAGTTCGGCGATCCCGACTTTCGCTACGAGCAGCAGATGGCCCGCATTTTCGGTTTGGAAGTGCTGCGCATGTCGAGCGCCGACATGCTTCCCTACGATTACGAGAACTACGGAAAGGAAATTCTGGTCTATCTCGACGCTGCCCGGAACAAAAGTAAAGACCGCTTCGGAGACAAGGCACCCGACTTCTCTGCGGCTCTCGAAGGCGCGCGCCGCCTGCAGGAAGCGGGTGCGAAAATGCTGCGAAAGCAGCGCAAAATACCCGGAGCGCCGGAGCGCTTGAATGCGAAACTGCGGGAAGCAGAGCAGGCGCTGCTGATTCCGGAGGGACTGCCCAACCGTCCGTGGTTTCACCATGCCATTTACGCTCCCGGACAATACACCGGATACGCAGCCGTGGTGATTCCTGGAGTGAGCGAGGCGATCGATCGGGGGGATCTCCGCCGCACCGAACAGCAAATCGCAGCGCTCGCGGCTGCCTTGAACCGCGCGGTTCTGGTTCTAGAGTAATCTCACTAGCAGCGGTGTCGATTGGGTCATCGGGAGATCGAAGCCCTATCACGGTGCTTTTTTCGTCGCTGTTACCGCCTCTTTTTCCATATACCGGCCGACCAGGGCGGCGCAGGACCCGATGAATTTCTGCTCTGGCCTAGGGAAGGTATCCGCAAAGTAGCTCTCGATACACAGCTCGGCCGCCACCTGGTTCTGCACAAAGATCGGCACCACCATATTGGATTTCACCAGATCGGACCCGAGGTAGCGAGGATCGGCCTTAACATCGTTGATTACGACGGACTTTCCGGAAGTGGCCGCCGCTCCGCACAATCCTTTATCGAGCGGAATACGCAGGGTGGGCATAAAGCTGCCGACGTAGGGTCCCAGCACCAGGGCTTGGAAAGTGGGGGCTTCCATTAAATAAAAGCCGACCCAGTTGTAGCGCGCCATCGCTTCATGCAGGCGCTGGGCGATGTGCTGCATAAGAGACTTCACCTCACCAGCGGAGCGGCCGTATGCCTCAAATTCTTCCAGCAGTTCTTCATACTGTGACATCGGCTGTGACATCGGAACCGGAATCTCCTCTTTGGCTTCGCGGACAACCCGCCATTCTATGCGTATCGCGGGTCGTTACTATTTAGTACTGGCACCCCCCTCCCCCCTGCTTCGTAGAATCATGGAGTTAGAGGGAAAAATTCAGTCCGGTCTTTGATTTTAAAGGACTTAAATCAAAGTATTCCGGAATAAGGACTTAGCTCCAAAACAGCGCTGGAAATGGCTTTGGGGCAGCTTCGAGGGTCGTCTTAGTGGACGGACCTCGAAACTGCCCCA
>JBGPFV010000233.1:0-4919 GCA_041483535.1 Terriglobia bacterium
CCCGAGTACCCGGCGCGGCTGAAAGAAATTTACGACCCGCCGGTAGTCTTATTCGTAAAGGGATGCGTCGAGGTGCTGGCGCTGCCTGGCATTGCGATGGTGGGAACGCGTCATCCGACGCCCTACGGCAGCGGCATGGCCGAACGCCTCTCCACCGACCTCGCCGCTCGGGGCTTGGTGATCATCAGTGGATTAGCGCGCGGCATCGATACCTCGTCACATCGTGGTGCCGTCGCCGTCAGGGGAAAAACCGTCGCCGTCCTGGGTACAGGAATTGATGTGGTGTACCCCAGGGAAAACTCGCGGCTCGCCGAACAGATCGTGGCCCTGGGGGGCGCGCTGATCACCGAGTTCCCCGTCGGAACCTCTCCCACCCCGCAAAATTTTCCCATCCGCAACCGGATCATCAGCGGCATGTCGGCCGGCGTGCTGGTGGTCGAGGCCGCGGAATACAGCGGCACGCGCATCACTTCGCGCTGTGCTCTCGAGCAAAACCGCGACGTTTACGCCGTCCCGGGCAACGTGACCAATAAGAATTCCTGGGGACCGAACACGCTGATCAAGCAGGGAGCGAAGCTCGTCGCCACCTGGGAAGACGTATGGGAAGAACTGCCGGCCGACGTGCAGGCAACGCTCAGTGCCATGCAGAATGAATCCCCCGGGCCGGAAACCGCATCTCTATTCCCGGACGAGGCGACCTCGCCGCACGAAAAAGAGATCCTCAAGTTGCTGAAAGCCGATGAATCCACGCACATCGATCAACTGGTCGAATTGCTGGAAGACGAAATGTCGTCCTCCGAAATCTTCGCCGCCCTCTTCGAACTGGAGCTGAATGGGAAAGTGAGGCAGTTGCCGGGGAAGAATTTTGTGAAGAGCTTTTAGCTTTCAGTTTTCAGTTGTCAGTTCTCAGTAACACCGGAGGTCTTTCGTGCAGAGTTTTCGCAGTCTTCGAGTCTGGGAGAAATCGCACCGCCTAACTTTGGATGTTTACTCATTCAGCAAAGTTTTTCCGCGCGAGGAATTGTACGGTTTGACAAGTCAGATGCGGCGCGCCTCTGCATCAATCGGAATGAATATTGCGGAGGGCTGTTGCAGAAAGGGTAGTGCGGAGATGGCTCGCTTTCTGCAAATCGCAGCGGGGTCGGCCAGCGAACTTGAGTATCAACTTCTACTCGCCCATGACCTCGAATACCTGCAAAATCCGGAGTATGAAAGGCTTGCGGCACAAACAGTTGAAGTGAAGCGGATGCTGTCGTCCCTGATGCAGAAAGTGAAGGCGGTTAACTGAAAACTGACAACTGATAACTGAGAACGGGTTGTTGCCTTCCGCCCATTCATGCTAGCTTCAATTCCATTACCGCGAACTTGGGGAGAACATTGTCCAAAGGTCTAGTCATTGTCGAATCGCCGGCTAAGGCGAAAACGATCCAGAAATATCTGGGCAAGGGATTCACGGTCGATGCCTCTTATGGCCACGTGAAAGACTTGCCCAAAAGCAGCCTCGGTGTCGACGTCGAAAACGATTTCGAAACCGAATACGTCGTCATTCCCGGGAAAGAAAAGGTCCTCGCCAAGCTGAAAAAGCTGGCCCTCTCGGTCGATCACATCTACCTTGCGCCTGATCCGGATCGCGAAGGCGAAGCCATCGCCGCCCATCTCGCCGACGAACTCGGCGAGGATTCGGGCAAGAAAAAGAAGGGAAAGAAGACTGCCAAGAAAAAGACAGACGACATCGGCGATAGCGCCCGCATTCGCCGCGTGACCTTCAACGAAATCACGCAGCGCGCCGTTAAGGCCGCCTTCGAGCATCCGCGTGACATTGATCGCAACTTGGTCGACGCGCAGCAGACTCGCCGCGTGCTCGATCGTCTCGTGGGATACCAGGTCTCTCCTCTTTTATGGGACAAAGTCCGCCGCGGCCTTTCCGCTGGACGGGTGCAGACGGTCGCGCTGCGCTTGATCGTCGACCGCGAACGCGAAATCAAAGCCTTCGAGAAAAAAGAATACTGGACGATCGACGCCCATCTCGCCGCCAATAAGCCTCCCGCATTCGCCGCCCGCTTTCTGGGCAAGGGCGAAGAGAAGATCGAAATTCCGAACGGCGAGGAAGCGGAAAAAATCCGTCTGGCGCTTGAAAAGGCCGATTGGCTCGTCCGCTCAGCGGATAAGAAAGAGCGGCGTCGCAATGCCACTCCGCCGTTCACGACCAGCAAGCTGCAACAGGATTCCTCGCGCAAGCTGCGCTTCAGCGTGAAGCGCACCATGATGATCGCGCAGCGCCTGTATGAAGGTGTCGAACTGGGCGACGAGGGACTGGTTGGCCTGATTACCTACATGCGAACCGACTCTGTCCGCGTTGGGGCCGAGGCGATCACCGAGGTGCGAGAGTACATCGGCAGCGAGTACGGCGCGAACTATTTGCCCGGGTCGCCCAATACTTATAAGGAGAAAAAAGAAGCGCAGGCGGCTCACGAAGCCATTCGCCCGACGTCGGCAGTGCGCCATCCCGATCAGGTCAAACAATATCTGCAGGAAGACGAATTCAAGGTTTACAAACTGATCTGGCAGCGCTTCGTCGCCTCCCAGATGAATCCCGCTGTGTTCGACCAGACCTCGGTCGACATCGACGCCAAGCCACCCCAGCAAGCCAAAAGCGGGCTTGCCGGGGACCCCGGTAAATCAGGCAGCGATGTGTTCTGGTTCCGCGTGACCGGGTCGGTGATGAAGTTCGACGGCTTCCTCAAGGTGTATGAAGAGTCCAAGGACAGCAAGGACGAAGAAGACGAGGAACTTAAGCACAAGCTGCCACCGCTCGAAGCGGGCCAGAAGCTGACGCTGAAGTCTCTTCTCCCGGAGCAGCATTTCACCGAACCGCCGCCGCGCTTCAATGAAGCATCGCTGGTGAAGGAACTCGAAGAGCGCGGCATCGGCCGGCCTTCCACCTACGCGACCATTCTCAGCACCATCCAGGAGCGGCAGTACGCGCAGAAAGTCGGCGGCAAGTTTGTGCCCACCGAAATTGGCCTCGTCGTCACCGATCTGCTGGTCGAGAACTTCAAAGATATTTTTGACTTCCAATACACCGCGCGCCTGGAAGAAGAGCTGGACGAAATCGAAGAAGGCAAGCAGACCGGGAACGACGCGCTTACCGAGTTCTATCAGAAATTCTCCAAGGATCTCCGATACGCCGAGAAGCACATGGAAAACATCAAGCGTATGGAGAAGCCGACCGACGAAAAGTGTGAACTCTGCGGCGCGCCGCTGGTCATCAAGTGGGGCAAGCACGGTTCGTTCTATGCCTGCAGCACTTACGACAAGGAGAACCCCGACACCTGCAAGTTCACCAAAGAGAACCCGATCAACCTGCCCGACCTCGACTCGGCCGATCTGCAGGAGACGGCGCAGGAGGAATACTGCGAAAACTGCGGCCGTGTCATGGTCCTCAAGCGCGGACGCTTCGGCCAGTTCATGGCCTGCACCGGCTATCCCGATTGCAAGACGACGCGGCGGCTCGATCAGGGCAAGAGGGTGCCCGACATTCCGCTGGACGAAACCTGTCCACTGTGCAAACGCAACCTGATTCTGCGCCACGGCCGTTATGGCGAGTTCACTTCGTGCAGCGGATATCCGGAATGCAAATATGTGAAGCAGAACTTCATCGGCGTGAAGTGTCCGGAATGCAAAGAAGGCGAACTCGTCGAAAAACGCGCGCGCAAGGGCAACACGTTTTACGGCTGCGGGAATTACCCGAAGTGCAAGTTCACTTCCGCGGGGAAACCCGTTGCGGAGAAGTGTCCGGATTGCGGACATGAGTACCTGGTGGAACGATTGCGCAAGGACGGCTCGGTGATTGCCTGCCCCAACAAGGAATGCGATTACGAACGCGCTGTCGAAGGCGCAGCCGCGGGCGTTTCGAAAGCCTGACAAAGATCGAGCTCTGGGAATGAAATTTCAGGACCCTATCAATTTTCAGTTGTCATCCTGAGCGAAGCGAAGGATCCGCTCTTTTCCGGGGCGCGAGACAGCAGGTCCTTCGCTTCGCTCAGCATGACAAGCCGTAAGAAAACATCATTAGCGAGGCAAAAATATGGCAAAAGCGAGCGCGCACGACGCACAGGTAGTTCTACAGCTCTACGACCTCCGCCGCGAAGCGGAGATGCGCAAGGCAAGAAACTGGTTCACGGTGGAATTCTGGCCGCAGAGCGCCGAAGACGTCGTGAAAGTCGCCAACGCGTTCCCGAGTCAGGAGAATGCCTGGATGCGCCAGGTCGGTGGCTACTGGGATATGGCCGCGTCGCTGGTATTGTGTGGCGCCGTTAACGAAGAGCTCTTCCTGCAGCCCGGGATTTGCGGCGAAATGTTTTTCATTTTTGCCAAGATTCATCCTTTTCTGAAGGAAATCCGGGAAAAGATGAACAACCCCGAGGCGTTTGCGAATATTGAAAAGGTGGCCACGGGATCGAAGTTGGCCCGCAAGCGTTTGGAGCGCGTTTCGAAGAATGTTGAGAATCGCCGCAAAGCGCTGGCCAAATCAGCGAAGAAGGGCTGACCGCGGCTCAAGCCAGCCCGTGTCATCATTACTGTGACTCTCAGTACATTAGGGTCGCTGCCCATCTGCTATCCTAACTGTGCTGTGCGGATGCTCTGGTGGTTTTTCGTCCTGGGACTCAGTGTCGCGGTGGTCGTGTCGGTCGCCCTTACCCTCTATATGCGGGTCCGGCGGCAAATGAAGCGCTCGGCGGCCCACTCACCGGAACTCGATGGCCTCGACCACTCGTCGCCGCCGGAGGCTTGATCTCCCGCGAAGTCCGCAAAAGGAAAGGAACGCCATGTCTCGAGTCGCTTCCCAGGTTCTCGGCCAACCGACGCGGTCGATAGAATACGCGAAACAGGCGGCCATCGTGATCGCCGCCAGCCTC
>JBGPFV010000234.1:0-4908 GCA_041483535.1 Terriglobia bacterium
TCGCTTACTCCGACGTGATTCGCATCCCGTAGAACGACCGATGGACGAAGAAGACGGAGACCGCGAAGAAGCAGAGCGCCAGGATGTGGGTCAGACCGGTGCCCTGGTCGTGGGCCAGCGAGACGGCCAGTTCGACGGCCAGCAGTCCGAACAGGGTGGTGAATTTGATGACCGGGTTCATGGCCACTGAAGATGTGTCCTTGAAAGGATCGCCTACCGTGTCGCCGATTACCGTGGCGTCGTGCAGGGGCGTGCCTTTCTGCTTGAGTTTGGTTTCGACAATCTTCTTGGCGTTGTCCCACGCGGCGCCGGCGTTAGCCATGAAAATCGCCTGGTAGAGGCCGAAGATCGCGATCGAGATCAGGTACCCGATAAAGAAGAACGGCTCCACAAAGGCAAAGGTCAGCGTGCCGAAAAAGACGGCGACGAAGATGTTGAACATGCCCTTCTGCGCGTACTTGGTGCAGATCTCGACCACTCTCTTGCTGTCGGCGACCGATGCCTTCTCCGCACCCTCGAGTTTGATGTTGGCCTTGATGAACTCCACCGCGCGATAGGCGCCCGTGGTCACGGCCTGCATGGATGCGCCGGTGAACCAATAAATCATGGCGCCGCCCGTGATCAGGCCCAGGAAGAAGGGAGCATGCAACAACGAGAGCTTCTCCACATTCGCGGTCAGCCCGTTGGTCAGGGCCATGATGATGGAGAAGATCATGGTCGTAGCGCCGACCACGGCGGTCCCGATCAGCACCGGCTTGGCGGTCGCCTTGAAGGTATTGCCCGCGCCGTCGTTCTCTTCCAGCAAATCCTTGGAGCGGTCAAAATTCACGTCGATGTTGAAATCCTTCTTGATCTCCGCCTTGACGTTGGGCACCTGCTCGATCAGCGAAAGTTCGTAGACGGACTGCGCGTTGTCGGTCACCGGGCCGTAGGAATCGACCGCGATGGTGACCGGCCCCATGCCGAGGAAGCCGAAGGCAACCAGGCCGAAGGCAAACACCGGAGCGGCAATCATGGTGGCCGCCGCGCCCAAGCCCATCTGGCTGAAGAAGTAGGCAATCGACATCAGAGTGACCATCGCCAGTCCCAGCCAATACGCGGAAAAGTTTCCAGCGACAAAACCGGAGAGGATTCCGAGCGATGCGCCGCCTTCTTTGGCCGAGGTCACCACTTCGTTCACGTGACGCGAGTTCACCGAGGTAAAAACCTTGACCAGTTCAGGAATCAGCGCTCCCGCCAGCGTTCCGCAGGAGATGATCGAAGCCAGCTTCCACCACTGCGACGTGCTGCCACCCAGGTTGGGGATGATGAAATACGAAACAAAGTACGTGGCAATGATCGAAACAATCGAAGTGAGCCAGACCAGCGAAGTCAGCGGATGCTCGAAGTTCATTTCGTCGGCATGGCCGTACATCGCTTTCGCGATGGCGCCATTGATGAAATACGCCAACGCGCTCGACACCAGCATCATGATGCGCATGACGAAAATCCAGACCAGCAACTGCACCTGGATGGTAGGTTCCTTGACGCCCAGCAAAATGAAGGTGATCAGCGCGACGCCGGTGACGCCATAAGTTTCGAAACCATCGGCTGAGGGGCCCACCGAGTCGCCGGCATTGTCGCCGGTGCAATCGGCAATCACGCCGGGATTGCGGGCATCGTCTTCCTTGATCTTGAAGACGATCTTCATCAAATCGGAACCGATGTCGGCAATCTTGGTGAAGATGCCGCCGGCGATACGGAGGGCGGCCGCGCCCAGCGACTCGCCGATGGCGAATCCGATGAAGCAGGGGCCGGCATAGTCGCCGGGCACGAAGAGCAGTATGAAGAGCATGATCAGCAATTCGACCGAGATCAGCATCATGCCGATCGACATCCCGGCTTCCAGCGGAATCTGATAAACGGGATAGGGCTTGCCAGGCAGAGAAGCGAAGGCGGTACGTGAATTCGCGAAGGTGTTGACGCGAATTCCGAACCACGCCACGCCATAGCTGCCCCCGATTCCCACCAGGCTGAAGGCCAGGATGATGATGACGCGGGAAACTTCGAAATGCCGCAGCACGCCAAAGTAGAGCACGATGACGGCGGCAATAAAGGCCCACAACAGCATCAGGAACTTGCCCTGCGTGATCAGGTAGGTTTTACAGGTTTCGTAAATCAGCTCCGAGATTTCGCGCATGGAGCGGTGCACGGGCAGGTTCTTCAGACGCATGAAGATGGCCATGCCGAAGCCGAGGCCGAAGACACAGAACAACAGTCCGATCATCAGCAGGCTGTGCCCGTTCACGCCGAGGAAGGAAACCGAAGAAAGGTCGGGCAGCTTCAAGGCCGCCTCGCCGCCTTCTTCGGTCGTAGCAGGTTGGGCCAGCGCACAGCCGGCGGTCAGGAGCAGCAGGGTGGTGAGTATTGCCAAGGTTTTGGTAAACCGGCGTCCGACCGACACAAAATTGGCGTTCCAAGTGCGCATGAAAATCCTCCTATGTATCCTATTTAGCGGTCACGACGTGTGATTCTTCTCCGGCGCGTTGACCGCCCGCTTGCAGGATTCCATCCGCTACGGGCTGCGCCAGCGAAGTTCCGAACACGCTCCGAACACGCTTCCACCGCCAGGCATAACAATTAAAGAGGAGTGCCGATTTGGCCGCGTCGGAAAACCTGTGCCGTTTGGATGCAGCCCAGCCTCAGACTGTACGCCCCAGCACGAAGCACTCGTTTATAGCATCTTGCCGGAAGGCGGGTCAACGGCGCGCAGCAAACGGCAGTGGGCTACTTTGATTTCACAGCGTCAGAAATCAAAAGGTAGGCTGCTACGAAGGGAAAGAATGGTAATAACGGCAAAGCAGGCGCCCCAGACTATAAAGTTGCGAGTCGTCAGTACCCGACTTTGAAAAATGAACGTGCTATCGACCATCACGACAAGGAACGCAGTCATCAGAAATACTGCCAATCCGCTTGCTGCGCGCAAAGGTCGGTTCATTTATGCCACTCTTTCCGCCCTCCGCTGTTCGTAAGACTCCCAGAGGGCTACCAGATCATTTACGTCCCAGATCCAATCAGTTACGCCAGCGGCCATCGCCGGGAATACGCGAAGTGTACGATGAATCTTGATGAAGTTGGAGGCGAAATAGTTGAGGGCCGTCGCAGCCGCGTGATTCTCTAGCTTGCGAGAAACAGCAAGGTGCGGCTTCCGACGGCGGCACCAGCAGCCCAGGTGCCGTCCCTTGCGGGACTCGATTGGTTCCACTTCCGACTACCCGGCACTCCCGTGCCGGGCTTTCTGATTCCGCCGCGTCGCGGCTGGAGGATTGTGCGTTCCACTTTCTCACTCGACCTGAAACATTTTTCCCAGCGCTGATGTGAGTGCGTAGGAACTGTTCTTTCGCCCCGCAATCGGGCCGCTTCCGTATAATTGAGCGTCTGCCATGCCAGCCTCCCTGGACTCGATTGTTGCGGCCACGCGCCAGCGCCTTTCCCAGCGCATGTCCGAGTACACATCTCCGAGCCGGCGAAAATCCGGGCTGGGCGCGCTGGAAGCCGCGGCCGCCGGGCACACTCCGCGCGGATTTCGGAATCACCTGCGCCGGGTGGCGCAGGACCGAATCGCGGTGATCGCCGAACTGAAAAAGGCATCTCCCTCAAAAAGCTTGATCCGCGCCGACTTCAGACCCTCGGAACTGGCGCGGGAACTGGAGCAGGCAGGCGCCGCCGCCCTGTCGGTGTTGACCGACGAACAATTTTTTCAAGGCTCGCTCGACTATTTGCGCCAGGCGTCGTCGAACAGTTCTCTTCCCTGCTTGCGCAAGGATTTCATCGTCGATGAATTTCAGATCTTGGAAGCCAGAGCCAACCGCGCCGACGCCATCCTTTTGATTGTCGCCGCGCTCGATCAGAAAGAACTGGTGTCGCTGGCCGGAATCGCGCGATCCTACAGCCTCGATGTGTTGTGCGAAGCGCACGATGAAGAGGAACTGCAACGCGCGCTCGATGCGGGTTGCGACTTGATCGGCGTCAATAGCCGTAATCTGCGCACCTTCGAAGTCAATCTCGAAACCGCGTTCCGGCTGGCGGAAAAAATACCCGCCACCTGCGTCCGCGTAGCCGAGAGCGGAATCCGATCCGGCGCAGACATAGCTCGTCTGCGCTCCGCCGGCTACGACGCATTCCTGATTGGCGAATGGTTGATGAAGGCCGAGCACCCAGGCGAAGCGCTGGCAAAGTTGAGGGAAGAAGCAGGAACAGTGGTCAGTGGCTAGTCGATTTTACTGACAACTGACAACTGATAGCTGACAACTGTTCTTATGACTTGGATTAAAATCTGCGGCATCACGAACCTCGACGACGCGCTCGCCGCCAGCGATGCGGGCGCGAACGCGCTGGGGTTTGTTTTTTATCCGGAGAGCCCACGCCAGGTCACTTTAGAGACGGCTCGCTCGATCGTCGACAAGGTACCGCCGCGAATAGAAAAAGTCGGAGTCTTCGTCAACGAAACCGCGGACCAGGTCGGCGACATCGTCAAACAGGTGGGCCTTACGGCCGTACAATTGCACGGCGACGAGAGCGTGGAATTCAGCCGTGCGCTGTTCCAGAAACTCGCGAACAGCTCCGGCCGCCCCATGATTTTCCGCACCTGGCCCGCGAAAGTTTTCGACGTTCCGGCTGGACAATCGGTGGGATGGGATCCGGTCGCGGTTGGACTGGTAGAGCCGGACGAGGCGTACAAGGGCAAACGGGTGCACAAAATCCACGTCGCCCAAAACGGCGATCTTTTTCTTGAAACCCACGGCTTCCGTCCGGGCGTGATCTCGGGCGTGCTGCTCGATTCCTCAAGCGCGGAAAGCCGCGGCGGCACGGGACAGACTTTCGACTGGGAACGCGTTCAGCCCTGGGCCGGAATCATCAACAGCATCA
>JBGPFV010000235.1:0-4889 GCA_041483535.1 Terriglobia bacterium
GCCACCCTCTACCGCAAGCTGAAGCGCTACCACATCGGCGCCCGCGAGGAGCCTCCCCAATCAACCACTCTGCAATAGCAAGTGGAGAGACGGGCGTCCTCGCCCGTCCAGTTTGCGTAGGTACAGCCGCCCCGGCTGTCCAAGCCGAGCCCAGCACTCGGCGCCAGCACATGGTTCGTATCCATCGCTTCAGCGCTGCCGAAAGCTCCCAGATCCCTGCCCCTCTTGGGGCTAAGCATCGAAGACGCTTCCTGACTGAGTCAGCCTTCCTCGCAACCTTCGAACTGAGACCGTTGTGTCATCCTGAGACGCCTTTTGCCCAATCCCAAGGGAATGACCTGCTCCAGACCCCGCGTGACGCTGTTAACTGCTTGTTCTTCTTTCACTTGCTCTTAGGTCCATGACCTTCAAGTTTTTGGTGGCGCTCGTGCACGGGTAAATGCCGATAAAGCAGAGCGGGTCTCCTCGCAACTCTTCCCAACCCGGAAGAGGGGAGACTCGGCTGCTCCAACTCCCCCGGATCGAGGTTCCACTGTGCCCAACCAGGCAACTGCGCGCGCTCTCGAATCGGATATCGTAAGCCGGTTGGCCAAGTTCTTTCCCGAAGCCAGCCCGGTGCGGATTCCCATCAAGCTCAGCCGCATTCATGGCCATGGCAACGGCAATGGCCGTGGGACCGCTCACGAAAGCGACGGCATTTTATTGCAGGAGACCGTCATCGAGTACGGCACGCCGCGGGAAGTCTTGTTTGCCATCGACCGTCCGCTGGAATTTGGCGATCGTGTCTTCCTCGAGAGCCACGACCGATCGCTTCATGCCGAGGCGTCGGTGGTCGCGGTTCAATATCATCCGGAACGGACGGTGGTTGCCGTCCGCTTCCTCAAACCGGTTCCCAATTGGATTGTGAAATTATGACTGCATCCGCCCAACCTTCGTTTGAAGAGCAAGGAATCGCGCTCTCCGCCCTGCGTCCTGTGTACACTGCGCTGGCCCGCGAATTTGTGATTGAGGTTCCTGCCTGCCCGATCGATAAGGATAATGCCGAGGGATCCTCGCCATCGTCCGAGTCCATTGAGCAGGCCGAAGCCTGGTTCCAGCAGGTCGACGCGCAAATCCAGGTGCACCAATTGCGTCAGTTTCTGCAGACCACGCCGCTGGCCAACGAAGCCGTGCTGCGCCAGCTTCTCGCCCATCACCTGCAGAAGGCCTCGAAGTCCGGCAGTGACCGCGACAAGACCGACTTCTTGCTCGTGCAGTATTTTTCGCTGTGCGCGCCCTCGGGCATGGAAGACGCGGACGTCGACCTCGATTACGTCGCGCAAGTGCTGGAGCCGGTGCTCGGCCCGCTCCAGCCGAAGCTTCCCGCCTGGTTGAGTTCCCTGGAGACCCTGCTGCAGTCGGCGGCGCGTAGTCGGCGGCTCAGCGAACTGCTGCACAGCGGAGTGCTCGAACAAGGGCGCAAGCTCAAGACGCAGAATGCGGCCGCTTACTTCGAGCCCTCGGCCATGGCGGGGTTTGCGCGTTTCAGCTTCATGCTGCGGCGGATCTTTTTCCGTCTCATGCACGACGATCTCAACGGCATCCAGGACGGCTTGCGCGAACTGGAGCGCCGCGGCGTCGCGACCATCGATTGCCGCCGCGCCCAATTTTCCGCCGAAGAACCGGTCGGGCGTTTGCGCATGATCTGCCAGTCCTGGAAAGTCATGTTCCACGCCGAATACTCTTCCGGCCAACCGCTGCGCATGCTGGTCGATCTGCGAGCGGCGGTTGACGACGCGCTCCAGAATGGTGCGCGCAAGAATCCGCTGGCTGCGCGCGCCGCCACCGCTCCCGCAAAATCTGGGGCCGGATCGGAAAACTAGTCCCCGGTAGAGACGGGGCTGGCCCCGTCTCCGCCGCGGCAGCAGACGCGGCCAGCCGCGTCTCTACAACCAGAAAACGACCATGAGCAGAAAACGCCCGACCGTACTGATCCTTGCCAGCGACCCCGCCTTTGCGCGGGCGGTCACTGCGGCTTGGCCCCAGGATCCCGATCGGCATTCCAATCGACCGGAGTTCGTCGTGCTCGACCAAGGCTTCTCTCCGAACCTCGAGGGCAGCCCCTACGACCTTGCGATTGCCGACGCCTCGTTCGATGAAAAGAACACCCACGGGAAAAACAACCAAGCCCTGCACAGAGACCGGCACCAGGCCCTGCGGCAGTCGCTCGCCGCCGCCCGCACGCCCGCGATCCTCATTCACTCCGATCGCTCGCTCGATTTCTACCGACTCCACGGATCCGTTCTTGAATTGCGCCGCGAGCCCTTACTCTGGCCCGCAATCGCGGCTCTGGTCGGGCGCGAAATCCTGCGCCGCATCCAGGCCGAATCTCGTGCCCGCGAAGCCGAGACGGTTTCCGCCACTGCTCAAGCCGAGGCCACTCTAGGGCGCTACATGGTCGAGATGCGCACCAACGTCAACAACGTTCTCACCACCGTGCTCGGCAACGCCGAACTCATGGCGCTCGAGCCCGGACTGCCTTCGAGCGTCCTCGCCCAAGCCGACACCATCCGCAACATGGCGCTGCGGCTGCACGAAATCTTTCAGCGTTTCTCGTCCCTCGAAAAAGAACTCAGGATCGAAAAAGAACTCAGTGTCGCCGCCCGCGAATCCGGAAAGAAAGCCGCCCACGCCGCCGCCGGGGGCAGCTAGTCGGAACCTCGTACAAAAAGAGGGATCCCCACAACAGCCGCTTCGCGGCTGCTTTTGACGTCCCGGTTGAACCACTAACGGCGCTACGCAAACAGAAATTCCTTCGTCCTCAGTTCCTTGATCGTGTCCCGCAGCTTGGCCGCCTTCTCAAATTCGAACCGCTTCGCCGCTTCCCGCATGTCGCTCTCTAACTTCGCAATGTAGGCATCCAACTCTTCCTGCGACGTGAATTCCGGCATGCCCTCCACTTCGACAGAGGTCAGGTCGGTGTAGTCGGCGCCGACGATGGCGACCAGCGTCATGTCGAGCGGGCGAATGATGGATTCGGGCGTGATTCCATTTTCTTCGTTGTAGGCCTGCTGGATGGCGCGGCGGCGGTTGGTTTCGTCGAGCGCTTTCTTCATGGAGTCGGTCATGCGATCGGCATAGAGAATCGCCTGCCCGTTCAGATTGCGGGCGCACCGCCCTATGGTCTGGATCAGCGAACCGGCGGAGCGCAGAAAGCCTTCTTTGTCGGCGTCCAGAATCGCCACCAGCGACACTTCCGGCAGATCGAGGCCTTCCCGCAGAAGATTGATGCCGATCAATACATCGAACTCGCCTTTGCGCAGGTCGCGCAAAATCCTTACCCGCTCCAGGGTTTCGATTTCGGAGTGCATGTAGCGGCACTTCACGCCGACTTCACTGTAATACTCGGCCAGGTCTTCGGACATGCGCTTGGTCAACGTGGTTACCAGCACGCGCTCGTTGCGGGCTACGCGGTCGCGGATCATGTGCAGCAGGTCGTCGATCTGTCCTTTCACGGGACGTATTTCAACCGGCGGATCGATCAAGCCGGTGGGGCGAATGATCTGCTCGACCACCACGCCCGCCGACTTAGTAAGTTCATAAGGCCCGGGTGTGGCGGAGATATAGACGAGTTGGTTGGTGCGATGCTCGAACTCCTCGAAGGTGAGAGGGCGGTTGTCGAGCGCCGAGGGCATACGGAATCCGTATTCGACCAGCGTCTGCTTGCGCGAGCGGTCGCCGTGATACATGCCGTGGAGTTGTGGCACGGTCTGGTGCGACTCGTCGATGAACATCAGGAAGTCGCGCGGAAAATAGTCAAGCAGCGTGGGCGGCGGCTCGCCTGGGAGCCGTCCAGTGAAATGGCGCGAATAGTTTTCAATGCCGTGGCAGTAGCCCATAGCTTTGATCATTTCGAGGTCGTACATCACGCGCTGATGGATGCGCTGCGATTCGACCAGGCGCCCTTGCTTTTCGAGCTCCGCCTCCCACCAGGCGAGCTCTGTTTTTATGGAGGCAACGGCCGAAGCCCGCGTCTCTTCTTTCATCACGTAGTGCGTCTTCGGATAAATCGGCAGCCGCAGGTAACGCTGCTTGACCGTCCCAAACAAAGGATCGATCGGCGAAAGCGACTCGACCTCGTCGCCAAACATTTCGACGCGATACGCGTTGTCGTCGTAGGTGGGATAAATTTCGATGACATCTCCACGAACCCGAAAAGTCCCGCGACGAAAATCCCCTTCGGTCCGCTCGTAAAGAATTTCAACCAGCTTGCGGGTGATGTCCTGCCGCTTGATCTTCTGTCCCTTTTCCAGGAACAGCATCATGCCGTAGTAGGCCTCCGGCGAGCCCAAACCGTAGATGCAACTGACCGAAGCCACAATCAGACAATCGCGCCGCTCGAACAACGACCGCGTGGCGGACAGCCGCAGCTTGTCAAGTTCGTCATTGATCGTAGATTCCTTCTCAATATAAAGATCCGCCGCAGGGACGTAAGCCTCCGGTTGGTAATAGTCGTAGTAGGAGACGAAGTACTCTACGGCGTTGTTGGGGAAGAAACTCTTGAACTCGTGGTAGAGCTGGGCGGCCAGAGTCTTGTTGTGGGCCATGACCAGGGTGGGGCGGTTGGCGGCTTCGATCACTTTGGCGGCGGTGAAGGTCTTGCCCGATCCGGTAACGCCGAGCAGGACCTGATGCTGCTCGCGATCGAAGACGCCGCGGGTGAGGGCGTCGATGGCTTGCGCCTGGTCGCCTTGGGGCTTGTAGTTGCTTACCAGCTTGAAGTCCACGGCTCATTATAGGGGAGGTACAAACGGTCCGCTGGGGATGTACTTCTGTGTAAATATGTTCTTTGGAAGGCAGGTACCCCGGAAGTTTGTACTAAGTGATTCACCCTAGATGCTGAGTAAAAC
>JBGPFV010000236.1:0-4823 GCA_041483535.1 Terriglobia bacterium
GCCTTTACCACCGTGGCGAACTTGCCCACCCAAGCGGCGCGCGACGCAGCCGGCGCCGACCCCAAGGCGGATCCCATCGCGATCGCGCTGATGAATCAATATCTGCCGCTGCCTAGAATTGCAACCAGTAACCCGGACGTCGGGCAGTTGGTTACGAAAATTCCTTCGCCCATCGATAGCTACCAGTTCCTGCTCAAAGCCGACGAGCAGCTGAGTACCCGGCATTCCCTGTCGGCTTTGAGCAGGAACTGGTAGCTATCGATGGGCGAAGGAATTTTCGTAACCAACTGCCCGACGTCCGGGTTACTGGTTGCGATTCTAGGCAGGGGCAGATATTGATTCATCAGCGCGATCGCGATGGGATCCGCCTTGGGGTCGGCGCCGGCTGCGTCGCGCGCCGCTTGGGTGGGCAAGTTCGCCACGGTGGTAAAGGCGTTGCCGCGTATGCTGCGGCCTTCATAGGCGCCAAACAAAAAAGTACGATTGCGGAGCACCGGCCCGCCTGCGCTTACGCCGTAGATATTCGATTGCACGGGCGTAGCCTGACCGCTCGTATCCAGGAAATCGCGGGCATTGAACAGCGTGTTCTGTACGAAGTCGTAAGCGCTCCCGTGCACTTGGTTGGTGCCGCTCTTGCTTACCATGATCACTTCGGCGTTCGACTTCACTCCATATTCCGCGGAGAAGTTGCTGGTGAGGAGTTTGAACTCCTGCAGCATTTCCGGAGTGATGGACTGCATGCCGAGGGCAAAGCCTCCATACTCCCAGTCGTTGGCGTCGGTGTAGTCAAGCTGAACGGATCCGGAACGGGCACGGCCGCCGTTGGCCGAGAAAAGCCCGGCTTGCGGCCCCAGCACGAGTACCAGCGAACCGCCGCCCCCGAAGGTGCTGCCGCCGCGCGGATTGTTCATGGGTTGCACGCCCGGTGCCAGGTGGATGAGCGAAATCATGTTGCGGCCGCTGCTGGGCAAGCTCGATAACTCCAGATCGGTGCGCGTGGTGCTGCGCTGGGCATCGGTGATGTCGAGTTGGCCCGGCGTCTCACTGAGTACCTCGATCTTCGCGGATTGCGGGCTTACCCCCAATGTCAGGTTGCGATTGGTCGTCTCGCTGGTCACGATCTGGACTCGTTCGCTCTTCGTCGCGAAATGCAGGGCCTCTGCCGTCAGTTCGTAGCCCCCAGCGGGCATGGCGAAAAAAACGTAGAGACCGTCCGCGCCCGTAATATAGGTCCGCGTTGCGCCGGTGCCGAGGTTTTGCAAGCTGACCTTGGTCCCGGAGACAACTGCGCCCGTGGAGTCGGAGATGGTTCCCTCCAACCGGCCGACGGTGTACTGGGCTTCCAGAGGAAGGGCAATCGCAGCCCCGAGGAGCAGGGCTGCCAATCGGATTAACCAGTTGTATTTGCACGCAGATAACATTGATGGCCACCCTCTGTGGTATTCGACAGGGCTACTGCATTTTCGTGTTCAGTCGGGTAGCTCGGTATCCGAGACCAGAAGCCGGAGGAAGTTGCCTCGGAGTCTGGTGGGGAAACCAGCGCGTTGTCGAAGCGCCAGTGGCCGTTGGAAAAGCTGCGTGCGGCCGATCGAGTGTCCGCCTCGATCCATATGAGGCGATCAGGGGATTCTTCCGGAGAAAAGGCCGACCTTCAGTGACCCAAGTCACAAGGACCTGTGATTTTCCGCAACGCCCCTTCCGCCGACCGGCGGCCTTACAATGCCGACTATCACTAACGAGCGTGACCAGGATCACAGACAGGATTCCAGAACCACACCAAAATTCGTGCCTGCTTTTGCACCAAGGTTTCAAGCTCTTATCCGCCGCCCCAAAAGCGGGTTGCAAGAGGAACCACAGCATTTAGGAGGCCATCACATGGCAGCAGCTGAATCTAAAGTTGCAGCTTGGCCCGCGATCCCCACCGCAAAGCCGGAAGAAGTCTATGGGGGACTCAGCGATCAAGCCAAGGCGTATCCGCTCTTCCTGGAGTCAATCCTGCGCCCGGAACACAATTTCGAAAAACCGGAAGCGCTTTCCCGCCTGCGCGTGCTGGATTGCACCACCAGCATGATGATTGGGCACTGGTGCTCCTCGCAGCTTTCCGAGTTGGGGGCCGAGGTCATCCAGGTCGAGCCCCCGGGAGGCGATCCGCTGCGTAAGCTGACACCCTTTGGCCGGCAAGAATACATGTTCGAGGACAAGGAAACCGGCGAGAAAGTCGGGGGACAGTTTCTCCATGAGATGCGCAACAAGTCCTCGGTCACACTGAATGTCGCAACCGAGGAAGGCCGCAAGATTCTCCGGGATCTGGCCATTCATTCCGACGTGATCATCGAGAACGCGCCTCCCGGGCAGTGGGATGAGTGGGGAATCGGCTATCGCCAATTGCGCGAGCTCAACCCCCGCCTCATTTACTGCTGGGTGGGCCAGCGCGGACAGTGGGGTCCGCTGAAAGACAAACCGGGAATGCTGGATCCGATCGCCCAGGCGGCCTGCGGGTTCGTTCACGGCACCGGAGATCCCAAGGAATTCGGGGGGCAGCCGACCCGTTCCGCGCTGTGGATGGCGGATCACGTCGGCGGAAGCTGCGCGGCCATGGGCATTCTGGCGGCGGTGATGTATCGCGAGAACGTATCGGGCGAAGGGCAGTTCGTCGAAGCGACGTCGGCCGAAGCCATCATCCGCATCCTCGATTACAGCTGGGCGTGGTACTCCATGGATGGCAGCATCCGTCCGCGCTATGGCAACTGGGACCTGGCCATCAATATCTATGCCGTGAACCCGTGCAAAGACGGCTACATGATGGTGGGCGGCGGCCATGACCGGCTCTGGTACCGCATCTGGCGCACCGTGGGTGACGAGTATCCCGCGGTGGAAGAAGATATCCTCGGCGATCCGCGTCTTCGGGAAGTCGCCGACCGTCTGGCCCACGACCAGCAGGTGAAAACCTACACCATGCTCGGCGAGTGGCTCAAAGACAATCCGCGCGCCGACGCTGAGCGCAAGCTCTCCAAGCAGCAAGTCGCCTCCGGCGGCGTGCTCTATGTCAACGAAGTGGCGGAATACCCGCACTTCAAGTATCGCCAACATGTGGCCGAGTATGAGTCGCCACACTACGGGAAGATTCTTTACGGCACGACTCCTTACCAGCAGCACAAAACTCCGGGAAGGCTGAAATGGCTGGGCCGCCCCACCGGTTACGACAACCAGGATGTATTTCGGCGGCTGCTCGGTTTCACGGGCGAGGATTTTGCCCGGCTGCAGAAAGCCCACGTCATTTGACGCAGGAGGAATGTAATGGCGACACAACCTATTAATAAGACACAGTCATTCGAGGAGTTTTGCCGGGAAGCCTTCAATCCCAAGAAGGAGTTCTCCAAGCCCGAAGTGTTGAAGGGATACCGGGTGTTGTCTTGTACCCAGTACATTTTGGGCCCCTCCTGCGCTTCCTACCTCGCCGAACTTGGCGCCGAAGTCATCAAGATCGAGGCGCCCCGGCGTGGCGAGGCGATGCGCCACACCACTCCGTTCAACGAGCCATTTCTCTATCCACTTTCCAAGTGGGTGCCGGAGCGCGGCACGGGCTTGGGCTTTGTGGGGGCGAACCCGAACGAGTATTTCGTCTCCATCGACTTCCACAAGCCGGAAGGACAGGCGCTGGTCAAGAAACTGGCTGCCAAGTCCGACGTGTTCGTGGAAAACTACCGCCCCGGTACCTTCGACCGTTGGGGCATCGGATACCGTCAGTTGAAGGAGATCAATTCCCGCCTCATCTACTGCTGGCTCGGTGGTTTTGGCGGCTGGGGACCGGGACGTGTCCGCGCATCTTACGACATTCTCGGACAGTCGCAGGGCGGCAACTTCGGCATGACCGGCAAGCAGGAGTACATGGGCGGCGCGCCGGCGAAGCATACCATCTGGCTGGCCGACTACTGGGGCGGCATGATGGGCGCCACGCAGGTGCTGGCGGCGCTGTACTGGCGGGATCACGTCTCCGGCGAGGGCACGTTTACCGAGTACTCGCAGGTGCACGGCGTCACCCGCCAACTGGAGTATGCCTTGCCCCTCTATGGAAAGCACGGCATCACCCGGGAACGCTGGGGCAACTGGGATACGCAGTTGTGCGTCCACGGTATTATCAAGTGCGGCAAGTCCTCCTACCCTAATTCCGAAAATCCTCAGGAAAAGGAAGAAGGGTACATCATGATCAGCGCGTATGAGGACAAGGACTTCGCCCGCCTGTGCAAGGCCGTGGGTGAAAGCACGCTGGCGACCAAGTACGCCAAGGCTGACATCCGGATTAAAGCCCAAAGCCAGATGGAGATTTATCCGGCTCTGGAGAAGTGGGCAGCGGATAAGACGAAGGAGCAGGTAGCGGCAGTAATGGACACCAATAACATCCTGAATCAGCCGGTGTGGAACGCGAAAGAAGTCGCCAACCACCCGCACTTTAATGAGCGCGGAGCGCTTCGCTGGCTGGATGACCCGACCTACGGTGAACTGTTGCACCAGGCGCCGGGATACAAGATGTCGGCCACACCGCCCCGCCTGATGTGGGCGCTGAAGCGGGTGGGCGCCGACAACGACCGCATCCTGGGCGAGTTGGCCGGGTTGTCGCCCGCGGATATCAAGCGACTCGAAGACCAAGAATGTATTTGACGGAGACCAACTATGCTGCTCATATGCCCGAAGTGCAAAACTAAGAATTTCCTCGATCCTTATCCTTTCTGGAACTTCAAGGGGACAACCCAGTGTGCCGACTGCAGAACCATCTGGCGCATTGAAACCTCGGGAGGAGGGTGTGTGTCCGGGCCCGAGGAAGC
>JBGPFV010000237.1:0-4775 GCA_041483535.1 Terriglobia bacterium
GTGGTGAATTCTTCCAGGGCCCACTTGCCGTTCAACCGGCCAAAGCCCGATGCCTTCTCTCCGCCAAAGGCTACCAGCGGTTCATCGTTGATGGTGCCGTCATTGACATGGACCATGCCGGAGTCGATCTGCTTGGCCCATTCGGCGCCCTGTTCCACGTTTTTCGTATGGATGGCCCCGCTCAGGCCGTAGGGGCTGTCGTTGGCAATGCGAATGGCCTCCTCGGCCGAGTCGAACGGGATGACGCACACTGCCGGGCCGAACATCTCGTGGCGGGCGATCGCCATCTCGGGACGAACGTCGGCGAAGATGGTAGGCGAAATGACATTCCCCTCACACTTCCCGCGCAACACAACCCTGGCTCCCTCGTCGACCGCCGTCTGAATTTGCCGGGAGAGGGTGTCCACCTGGGCCTGGTTGATCAAAGGACCGATGTCGGTCTCGGGCTGGCGTGGATCGCCTACTTTCAGATTCGACACGCGGCCAACGTATTTCTCGAGAAATTGCGGGTAGAGGCTGCGATGCACAAGAACGCGGTTCGCCGACATGCAGATCTGGCCTTGATGGGTAAAGCGGCTGAACACGGCGGCGTTGAGAGCGTAGTCGAGATCGGCGTCGGCCATGACGATCAGGGCGCTGTTGCCTCCTAGTTCGAGTATGGCCTTCTTGAGGGCGCGGCCGGCCACGCCTCCGATATGACGGCCCACATTTTCGGAACCGGTAAAAGAAATAATGCGTGGAATCGGATGCTCCACGAAGGCGTCGCCAATTTCGCGAATGTCGGCCATGATCACGTTGAGCAAACCTTTGGGCATGCCCGTTTCCTCGAAGACGCGCGCCACCAGCGTTCCGCCAGTAATGGGCGTATCGTCGTGCGGTTTCAACACCACGCCGTTGCCCGCGCCCAGCGCCGGCGCGACCGAACGCATGCTCAGGAAGAACGGGAAATTGAAGGGGCTGATTACGCCCACCACGCCCGCCGGAATCCGATAGAGGCGGTTTTCTTTTCCGTCCACGGGCGAAGGAAAGATTTCGCCCTTCATGCGCAGAGGGTAGGTGGAAGCCTCTTTGATAATGTTTTTGACCAAGCCGATCTCGAAGAACGCCTTTAAGGCGGTGCCGCCGAGTTCTTCGATGATGATGTCGGTGATTTCCGACTCGTGCTGCTCGACCCAGGTGATCGCCTTTTCCATGATCGTGCGCCGTTCAAAGGGATTGATTTCCGCCCAGATCTTTTGCGCGGCGGCCGCGGAGCGATAGGCCTCATCGAGATCGGAGAGGCTGGCCAGTTTGAAATCGGCGATTTTGTGACCGTTGTAGGGATTCGAGTCGGTCAGGGTTTTCTGGCTCGAGCCGTCCCGCCATACTCCACCGATGTATTGCTTGTTCAACGCAGCGAATTGGTTCATAGGCCCCCAGCGCGAGTGATGTTTTTCAGTCAGCGATATCGGGATGACGGGTCGCAATCCGGTAGCGGCCGGAATGAAACACCAGCGGTTCCCCGTCGGAGTACTTGTATTCCTCTACTTCACCCAGAAGAATGACGTGGTCGCCGCCGTCATACTGTTTTACTTTGCGGCAAACGAACTGGGCGATCGCGCCCTGCACGATCGGAACCCCGGCCTTGCCCTCGGCGAAGTCGACTCCCGCGAATTTGTCGGGCAAGGGGGTGGAGAACTGGCGCGAAAGGTGATGTTGTTTCGCTTCCAGAACGTTCACCGCGAAATGAGTGCAGGTCGTGAAATCGGCAAAACTGGGCGCCTGACGGGCCAGGCTCCACAGGATCAGCGGAGGGTTGAGCGAAACGGAAGAGAAGGAGTTAACGGTGACGCCAATCTTGCGCCCGTCCGAGGCGCGGGCGGTGACCACCGTGACTCCGGTTGCAAACTGGCCAAGAGCGCGCCGCAAGTCCCTCCGGTCAAAGCGTTCCGCGACGGTCTTCGCTTCCTGCTGGATAAACTTGTCCGCTTCGGCGGGCTCCGTGAACCACGGGAAAAGAGTGCGGGGATCGTCAAACCCATTCACAAAAGCACTGGCGATGGCCGGGTTCTTCCCGGCGCAGTCCAGCAACCGGAGCACGTGGGCGGGCGGCTTCAGAAGCAAGTTAGTCCACTCGGTCACCCATTTGGCATAGCCAGTCCAGTAACGATCGAAGGTTTGCTGCATCCATTCGGCATCGGCGGGTCCATTTCCTTGCTCGAGGATGGCTTCCAGGTAGATCTCGGCACAGCGTGCGGCATTGTTTGCGCCCTGCCCGGTAATGGGGTCGTTCAGAACCACCGCATCGGCCATGCCCAGAATTGGAAAACCCGCAACCTTCGCCACGGGTTTGCGCACGGTGGGGATGACATACCCAGAAAGAATGCCGTTGTTATCCGTGAGTTCGATGTTCCGGCAGCGCGCCGCTTCCCAGGGAAGAAAAGTCTCGAGTATCTCCTTGCTGCGCGCCAGATGCTCGGCCGGCGAGAGGTCCTCAGACCAGCAATCCATCGGGCTGCCGCGCACCCCCTCGAAGACCATGATCTCGCAGGGGCCGCTGGTGGTTAGAGCGGGAAAGACGAAGTACTCGCCAACATTGGGGATCAGATTAAAGCAGACGGCGGAGTGGGGCACGCGGGGCTGCATGCCGGTGACGTAGGTCAAGGCCAGTGCGCGTTGTGCTTGCGAGAAGGGCGAGCGGCCGGGATCGCGTTCGAAAAGTTGACCGAGCGCGCCTTTTCCGCTGGCGACGATGACCAAGTCATGAGTGCGCGCGCATGCCGCCAGATCCTCCGGACCGGCCGCCTTGATGTGGAGCTCGCCACCTCGACTCTCAAATTGGGCGAGCCAGCGCGGGATTTTCAGCCGCTGATCGACCGACTGGGCGAAGCTGTCCAACCGCGCGGCCCAATCGATCGACGAGCCTCCGATTCCATCTGGAACGGTGAAGGAGATTCCCTCGACTTTGGGACACTGTTCTTCCCAGTCATTCAGATTGAGCTCCCGCTCGATCTCGAGGGCCGAGTCGAACATGCATTGGCTCGAGCGGACGCGGCCTTCGAGAATTTCATCGGCGGAGTGGTCGGAGAAGAGGGTTACCGGGTGGCCAGAGGCGAGCAATCCCAGCGCGAGTTGCAAGCCCGACTGACCTGCTCCGACAATCGCGACGCGTTTCACGAGGTTCGGCCCCTGCTTACTCCATCAGCTTTGGAATCGCGGGTGCGGCCATCTCCGGGCCCATCGCGGAATAGCCGCCGTCCACCGCCAAGTCGGTTCCGGTGATAAAGGAAGCATGGCTGGAGCAGAGGAAGAGAACACCCTGGGCGACTTCTTCCGGTTCGCCGACGCGGCCGAGCAGGTGAAACGGGCCGCCGACACGGTTGGTCTTTTCCTTATCGCCGTGGGTCAGTTCGTCCATCACGCGCGACCAAGTCCAGCCGGGGGAAATCGAATTCACGCGAATCTTGTCGGCGGCCAGGTCCATGGCTTCGTTGCGGGTGAGTTGCAGGATCGCTGCTTTGCTTACGGGATAAAGCCAGCGGCCGGTCTGCGCAACTTTCGCACTGATGCTGCCGAAATTCACGACCGCGCCGCCGCCCCGCTTCATCATGTGCGGACGCGCGGCTTTGAGCAGCATCACTCCGCCCACGAGATTGACGTTGTAGCTGTCGAGCCAGTCTTTGCGCGAGGCATTCAGCGCGTCATCGATGTAGACGCAAGCCAGATTCACAAGAAAATCGATTCCGCCAAAGGCCGCGACCGCGCGCTCGACACAATTCGCAATCTGCGCGTCATCGGCAAGGTCGGTCTGCACGAAAAGCGCCTCTTTGCCGAGAGCGCTGGCCACTGCTTGTCCATCTTTATCGTTGATGTCGGCGATCACAACCTTAGTGCCTTCGCGCTGAAATGCGCCAGCTACAGCCGCACCGATCTTGGTGGCGCCGCCGGTTACGATGGCGACTTTGCCCCGCAATCCCTCCATAGTCATCTCCGCGGTTCTTTGCCTTTAGAGCGGGAAGCCTATCACGAGGCCGGATGAGCGGCAAGAGGGGTTGAGGTTGGGAAAGAAGATCTCGCCCGGAAAAACTGTCGAGCATTTGGCGAAGCTTGACAGAGTCGATTATAGTTTGGTGCGCTGCGATCGAATGCAGCGCATCGTGTGCCTGGAGAAAATCAGATGAGGAGAATTGCAATCGTGGGTGGCGGGCAGTCGGGCTTGCAACTTGGCTTGGGACTCCTGCAGACGAAATACCAAGTTACGGTCGTCAGTAACCGCACGCCGGAGCAGATACTCAACGGCCGAGTCACCTCCAGCCAGTTTATGTTTCATGATTCCCTCCAGAACGAACGGGACCTGAGGATCAACATCTGGGAAAAGGAGTGCCCGATCACCGAGGGGATTGCGTTCACGATTCCGGGGCCCGATAAAACGCGCGCGCTGTTCTGGGAAGCAAAGCTCAGCCACTACGGACAATCGGTGGATCAGCGGGTGAAGTTTTCCGGATGGCTGAAGGAATTTGTTAAGCGCGGCGGAAACCTCGTCATCCAGGACGCAGGCCCGCAGGATGTGGACGCTTACAGCAAGAGCCACGACCTGGTGATCGTGGCGGCGGGCAAGGGCGAAGTGAACCGCATGTTTGAGCGCGACGCGTCAAGGTCGCCGTTCGACAAGCCCATGCGCGCGCTGGCCTTGACCTACGTCAAGAATATGGTTCCGCGGACGCCATTTACCGCGGTTTCGTTCAACTTGATTCCGGGTGTGGGCGAGTACTTTGTGTTCCCGGCGCTCACGGTGA
>JBGPFV010000238.1:0-4758 GCA_041483535.1 Terriglobia bacterium
AAAGACAGAGGCTATTAGATGTGCGTCGGTCAGACCGATGCCGAGGCTGTACAAACGACGAGCCTCAATCATCAGCCGCACTTCGCTCAACTGCGCCACTCGCACCTGGGGTAAGAAATCCAGCAGTGCCAGCGTCCGGGTGCGCTCCTGCAGCGTGCGTTTCTCCAGCGTGCGTTTCTGCAGCAGTCCCAGGGCAAGTTCGGCAATGATCAACGGATGGATCACAATGTGCCCTTGGTTAAGTTGCTTTCCCATTTCTTTGTTTCCGGCACGGAGGTGGTCGATCCAAATCGATGTGTCTGCGAGAATCAATTCGTCCCCCACCTGCGGCGTGGAATATTCTTTAATTTCGGCATTGTGCCTCCCAGACATGCCAATCTGCGGGCGCTTTCCCGCTCGATGAGGGCTTTGAGGGCTTCACGAATCAACGCCGTTTTCTCCGCCACCCCAGTAAACTCCTGGGCCACACGTACCAGATCGTCATCGAGCGCAACGGTTGTTCTCATAGATGCTCCAGGCACCAATTATAGCATTGAATGATGTCAATTGTTGTGCCTATCCGGGAGCTGGGTGCGGAGGTGGGGAAAGCGTCGACCGGCCGCCAGTTGGCTGGAAGAGTGTGCGCGAGAAATCGGCCGTCCCTCCGGGACTTAATCACTTCTTCCCACGATCCCCGGCGCTGAAGCGCCGGGCTATTTTCGAACGTCCCTCCGGGACTTGAGAAGAAGTCATTCGCGCCCCGTTCCCGCTATACTGACTCTTTGCCGAGTCACCGCTCGCTGGAGAAGGCATGTCGAGTTTGAAGGAATTTCAGTGCGAGATTTGCGGGACCACCAGTGATAATCCGGTCCGTTGGTTTGTGATTGAGTGCGGAGATGAGAAGCTCGCCGTCATTAAGTGGGATTTGACGGCCGCCAATAGTCCTACGGCGCGGCACTTCTGTGGCGAGGCCCATGCGCAGGTGTATATCAGCCGGTGGTTTGAATCGATTTGTGCGCCGCGGAAACCGCTGCTCAAGATTTCGTGAAAATCTCACGGGAGCGAGAGTTGTGGAATCCCACCCTGGCGTCGCAAAGAACGCGACGCAAGGATGGGGCACCCCCGCATTGAAGTTTGGGAATGTGGCACCTGCCGTCACATCGAATTCTTCCGTACTAGCCCGCGCTGACGACCGCGTTAATCTACCATTACCATCGTGCCGCATCGTGAAAACGAGGACGTCATCGGAAAAGCGGTTCATCCCATCTTTTGCGCGATGGTGATGGTGTAACCTTCATTGTCCTCAAACATTGTCCTCAAAGGCGAGCTGCGCTCCCGGCTGGACGGGCGAGGACGCCCGTCTCTCCATGAGCGGTACAATAACGGCTCTTGGCGCACCTGTGAGGAGGATTGATGGCTGGTCGGAGGATTTTTTCTGGGATCAATTGGGGCGCGGTTCTGGACTCGGTGCGCACTGCTTTGGCGGCGGTGGCGGCCATGCTGCTGGCTCGTCTGCTGAAGTTGCCCGAGTATTATTGGGCGCCGATCTCGACCATCGTCATCGTGCAATCGACGATCCCTGCGCGAACGCTGGGATGGCAGCGCTTTGTGGGGACGGCGCTGGGGGCGGTGCTGGGCGCGGCGCTGGCTACCTTCTTCCATCCGAGTGCGCTGGTTTACGGCCTGGGGATTCTGGTGTGCGGGGTGCTGGCGTGGTGCTTGCGCGTGGGGACCGCTTACCGGTTTGCTGCCATTACTCTGAGTATTATTTTGCTGATTCCGCGGGCGCGTCCTCCGTGGATCACCGGCTGGCACCGGTTCCTGGAAGTGTCGCTGGGAATTGCGGTGGCGCTGGTGGTGACGACAGTGTGGCCGCCGGCCAAGAAAACGGCGTAACGACCGGCCCGAAGGTGACGCCGGTCGTGGCCCGAAAGTCTGGTGTCGCTGGCTGGTTTTACTTTGCGCGACGACCCAGTTTTCGCATATTCTCAGATGCAAGCACGCGCCATTATGATGGGTAACTCAACCGAGGTAGCTCCGCTGGTCTCGACGACGGAGGGTCGCTTATTGTCCCGTTTGCCGCGATGGCAGGTGGTGGCGCTGCTGCTGCTGCTGGGCTGGCTTTACGCCTCCATTCTCGGCCGCCTGTTCTTGCAGTGGGTCGGGCCCAACCGCGATCCGAACTTTGAGCACGGGATCTTCGTCCCCCTCTTTGCTTTGTTTGTTCTCTGGCAGGACCGCAAGAAGCTCGAACCGATCGCGCCCGCCCCATCCTGGACGGGTCTCCCGCTGGTGGCGCTGAGCCTGTTGATGCTGGTTCTGGGAGTCTTGGGCGCGGAATTGTTTTTCTCGCGGGTGTCGCTGCTGATCCTGCTGGCGGGCCTGATCGTTTTGTTTCAGGGATGGACGTTTTTTCGCGCGGTCCTGTTCCCCTGGGCTCTTCTGATTCTGATGATCCCGATTCCGAGCCTGATCCTGCAGCAAATCACGTTTCCCTTGCAGTCGCAAGCGGCCAGGCTGTCCACGGGGCTGCTGGAACTGATCGGAGTTCCCGTGTTGCGGCAGGGGAATGTGATCGTGCTGGCATCCATGCCGCTGGACGTCGCGGAAGCCTGCAGCGGAATCCGGTCGCTGCTTACCCTGGTGACACTGGCCATCATCTACGGGTATCTGACGGAGAGCCGGAAGTGGGTACGAGTGGTTCTGGCGCTGGCGGCGGTGCCGATCGCGGTGGCGGCCAACGGCTTTCGCATTTTTGGCACGGGACTGCTGGTGCAGTACTGGGATCCGGATAAAGCGGTGGGATTTTTCCACGCCTTTTCGGGGTGGCTGATCTTCGTGGTGGCGCTGATCATGCTGTTCGCCGTGCACCGCGTGATCACGATCCTCTTGCATTTCGAAGGACGGAGCGGAGGTGAAATCCGCATGAATACCGGGTCGCTTCGCTTCGGGATTGCGGCGGCGCTGATGTTGGCCACGGCGCTGGTGCTCCAGGCGCATTCGCACCGCGAGTTTTTTCCGCCGCGAGCGGCGCTCGCTTCCCTGCCTTCGCAGATCGATGGATGGAGCGGAAGCGACGAAGTGCTGGATCAGCAGACCCTCGATATCCTGGGGCCGGGCGAGTTTCTGGTGCGCGAATACGAAAACGCGAGCCAGCCGCAACCGGGGATTAGTCTCTACATTGCGTATTTTCCGACGCAGAAGGCAGGCGATACCATCCATTCGCCGAACCACTGCCTGCCGGGCGCGGGATGGGTTCCAACTTCGCGCGAGAGGGTACAGATCACGCGATCCGACGGCTCTTCGTTCCCCGTCAACCGCTACGTGGTTTCAAAATCGGGAGAGCGGCAACTGGTGTTGTATTGGTTTCAGGCACATGGCCGCGCGGTGGCCAGCGAGTATTGGGCCAAGTATTATCTGGTGTCCGATTCGATTCGCATGAATCGCAGCGACGGCGGACTGGTGCGCCTGATGACCCCGATGCTTCGCGGCGAGTCTGCCGCAGAGGCTGAGGCGCGCATCATGAAGCTGGGGTCGCAGTTAATTCCGCTGCTTGACAATTACATTCCACGGTAGCCCCTGGTTGGTGCGATCCCCTCCTGTAGAGACGGGGCTTGCCCCGTCTCCTTTGGACGCGGAGCAGACGCGGTGGGAGACGCGGCAAGCCGCGTCTCTACAGGAGGGCAAACTATTCGAACTGCTAGGCGTGAATGCGAATCTCTTCCGAGTTCCGATTCCGCGCGTGCGCGAACGCCTGGGGGAGGAAACGCAGAATGTCGGTCGCCACCAGAGAATTCTCGCCTACAGATTCACAGGCCAGGTCCCCCGCCAGGCCGTGCAGATAGACGGCGAGAGCGGTGGCGGCGAGCGCGTGCTGCGGATGTTGCGCGATCAGGCCGGCCACCATTCCGGTGAGAATGTCTCCCGTGCCTCCGGTGGCCATGCCGGGATTGCCGGTGGGATTGACCCAGACCGTGCCGTCGGGCGCTGCAATTAAGGTGCGATGCCCCTTGAGTACGACGATCAACTCGTGCTCGCGGGCGAACTTTCGCGCGACTTCCAGGCGGTTCGCCTGAATTTCCGCGATGCTCAAGCCGGTCAAGCGGGACATTTCTCCGGGGTGCGGAGTAATGACCAGCGTGCGTCCGCGGCCGTTCAACTTGGGGGCGGGTTCTTCGAAGGCATAGAGCGCGTCCGCGTCCACGACCAGGGACTTGTCGCCGCGGGTTACGATCGTGCGCACGAATTCGGCGGTCTCGGAATGGCGCGAGATGCCTGGACCCACGGCGAGGGTCTTACGTTCGAGCAGGGCATCGAGGCCGAGTCCGACCGCGCGCAATGAGATTGTGCCGTGCTCGGTTTCCGCCAAGGGCTCGGTCATGAGTTCAGGATGAAAGCCGGCAACGGTTGGGAGCGTGGATTTCGGCGTGGCTACGGTCGAAAGGCCGGCGCCGGCTCGGAGCGCGGCGAATCCCGCCATCGCCGCCGCGCCGGCTTTGCCGAGCGATCCGCCGATCACGAGTACGTGTCCGTAGCTGCCCTTGTTGGCCTCGCGCGCTCGGGGGGCGAGCAGCGGAGCGAAGTCGGAGGGAGTGCTCAGGTGAAGTCCCAGCTGGGAGACAATGGCTTCGGGCGGGGAGCCGATGGGCGCGACCGTGATGGTCCCACCGGACCCGCGGGTGAGCGCCGTGAAAACGTGCGCCGGACGTGGCGCGGTGAAGGTCACGATGGCATCGGCGTGGACCTTGACGATGGTGGTTTGTGGCTGCATGGCATCGG
>JBGPFV010000239.1:0-4745 GCA_041483535.1 Terriglobia bacterium
CCACGTGATCTTTGGTGAAATGGTGACATTTCGACCGGGAGCACGGATGGCCTCGCTTTGCCATAAACCAGTCGGGACACTTCAAGGGTGCGGTTGGCCGACAATTTTGCTGCCGCTGCACGCTGCCCCCTTTGGGCACATTGACTAACTCGGACCCCACCCCTAACATGGCGGCTTGGAAAATACTTGTCCATGATCGGGCACACGATCTCGCACTACCAGATCATCGGGAGGATCGGCGCGGGCGGCATGGGCGTGGTCTACGAGGCCCAGGACCTCCGCCTGGGGCGCCGCGTCGCGCTCAAGTTCCTACCCGAGGAAACAGAAAAAGAGCCCTACGCACTCGAGCGTTTCAAGCAGGAAGCGCGGGCCGCTTCCACCCTTAACCACCCGCATATCTGCACCATTTACGAGATTGACGAAATCCAGGGGAAACACTTCATCGCCATGGAATTCCTGGAGGGTGGAACTCTGGACAACCTGATCGCTGGGCGAGCCATGCCCCTTCCCAGGCTCCTCGATATCTCGATTGACCTTGCCGACGCACTTGATGCTGCCCACAGCAAGGGCATCATCCATCGCGATATCAAGCCTTCCAATATCTTCGTCACGACGCGAGGCGAGGTCAAGGTTCTCGACTTTGGGTTGGCCAAGGAAACACGGTCTGCGACCGGTTCCAGCGGCGCCGGCTCGCTGCCCACACAGGCTCTCCCGGAACACCTGACGAGTCCGGGTACCGCGGTGGGTTCGGTGGCTTACATGTCGCCCGAACAGGCGCGGGCAGAAACGCTCGACGTCCGCACCGATCTGTTTTCGTTCGGGGCCGTACTGTACGAAATGGCTACCGGCGCCCTGCCCTTCAAGGGCAACACTTCCGCCATCCTCTTTGACTCGATCCTGAACCGCGAGCCCTCGGCGCCGTCTCGACTGAATCCCGATCTATCCCCCGGATTGGAGCACGTCATCCTCAAGTCGATCGAGAAGGATCGTGATCTCAGGTACCAGACCGCGACTGAATTACGCGCCGACCTCAAACGCCTCAAGCGCGACAGCGAATCAGCGCGCGTCCCGTCGGCGCCCCTCGCGGCGGCTGCCAGTCAGCCTCGGCGGCTTTGGGTTTACGCCGCTCTCGGCGCCGCAATGCTCGCCGCCCTCGGTGCTGGTCTTTGGTACAAGTTGCGTCAGACGGCGGGACCTGTCGCTTCCACGCAATGGGTGCAACTCACCGATTTCCCCGACTTCGCCACCCAGCCTGCGCTTTCATCCGACGGACACATGCTCACCTTTCTGCGAGGCCCGGAAACATTCGTGTCTCCGGGGCAGATCTACGTGAAATTCCTCCCGGATGGATCACCCGTACAACTGACGCACGACGCACAACTGAAAATGAGTCCCGTGTTTTCGCCCGACGGTTCGCGCATCGCATACACAAGCTTGGAAAATTTCGTCTGGAACACCTACGAAATCCCCATTACCGGCGGCGAGCCGAGACTGATGTTGCCCAACGCCTCGGGCTTGACCTGGATCGACCCGCAACATGTGCTGTTCAGCGAGATCAAAACCGGCGCTCACATGGGTCTGGTCACCGCGACAGAAACCCGCGGCCAGGAACGCGACGTCTATCTGCCCTCCGAAGAGCTGGGGATGGCGCACCGTTCCTATCTCTCCCCTGACAAAACGATGGTGGTCACGGTGGAGATGCGTTCTCCGATCTGGCAGCGATGCCGACTGCTTCCCTTCGATGGCAGTTCACCGGGGAAGCCCATCGGCCCTGAAGGCGATTGCACCTCGGCAGCCTGGCCACCCGACGGCAAGTGGGTCTATCTCACCAGCGATGCCGGTGCGAATGCCTTTCATATCTGGCGCCAGCGCTTCCCAGATGGTGTTCCCGAGCAAATCACCTTCGGCCCAACCGAAGAAGATGGCATTGCGGTCAGCCCCGATGGGAAGTCATTTGTCACTTCTGTCGGGATGGCGCAGGGTACAGTCTGGATGCACGATGCAAAAGGCGAACGGCAGATCTCCTCCGAAGGATATGCCAGCGCGCCCTACCTTTCTCCCGATGGCAAGGTGCTCTACTACCTGCAGGAAAGCCGTGGGTCGCACTCGCTGCAGGACCAGCTTGAAATCGGCAAAAACTCGGGCAGGCGGTTGATGCGGGCCGACCTGGATGCAGGAACCGTGGAAGCAGTTCTCTCCGATATTCCGATCTGGCAATACTCGATCGCCCCGGATGGGAAGCAGATCGCCTATTCCACGATCGAAAATTCGGTGAGGCACATCTGGGTGGCGGCAACCGATCGGCACTTGCCACCCCGCCAGATTACTTACGGGAAAGATGACGACTTTCCTTTCCTGCTTGCCAGCGGCGACATTTTCTTCCGCAGCGAGGAACAGGGGGCCTATTTTGTCTATCGCATGAAAGCCGACGGCAGCGGACGGGAGAAGATTTACCCATCCTCGGTCATTCGTCTCACCAACGTCTCTCCCGATGGGCAGTGGATCATCCTATGGACAGCCGTGCAGGACGAGACCGCATCCAGTGCGTTCCACGCCTACCGTCCCGCGGACGGGAAACTGGAGCGCATCTGCGAGTCCTGCGGCCTGGACTGGTCGGCCGACCGCAAAACACTCTATCTCAGCATCAACCTCTCGAACCGAAGGGTTGTCATGAGTGGTTTGACCGGAACTTACTCACTGCCGATCAAGGCAGGCCAGATGTTGCCGGAATTTCCTCCGGGAGGAATCAAATCGAAGCGTGATCTGGAGAAGCTTGGGGCGATCCAGCTTCCTGAAGCGCAGGCAGAAGAAATCTCCATAGGCCCCACTCCAGGCGTTTTCGCTTTCTCGCGCCGCACCATCCAGCGGAACCTCTATCGCATTCCGGTGCCTTGACGCGGTATCGCTCACCGCCTGCGGTTCCCGCAAGTCGAGGTTTGCAGAAAACCAGACTGACCTCCCTCTAGTGCTGGGACCGCGGCTAACCCAGAACCGAGCACCGGTTCCGACCGAGTGCCACACAAACCAGAAATAATCCACAACGGGAGGGGATTCCACCGCCGCGTGAAGCGTGGGATTTTCCCGCCTGACGGCGGAGAGCTGACAGCTAAAAACAAATGCGGCCCGGGCCAGCCACCCAAGCCGCATTGTTATCGCGGACGTTCCGCCTGTCACCTTTCGCCGAACGAGATCGCCAAACGAAAGATGATCGCGCCACCGCACTCCGAAAAGTGCCAGCATCGATGCTCCCCTAAGGCTCGCGCTTTTAGGGTCAGGACTCAGCGTTTCCATCCTTCTCGAAAGAAGGACTTCAGGGGAGGCCGCAAAGCCCGGGTGCCGGCACAGTGGACATGTGCCGAATTTCCCCCGGTGACTCACTCTCGAGAAATCACCGGCAACGCTGAACCTTGGTCACAACAGATTCAGAACGTCTCACGCTTTTGACTGCAAGCACTTTGCCGCAGCGGAAAACTTTGCGCAACGGGAAACTGCGGCTGCACTGTGTAAATACTGTGGAGTAGCGGAACTTCCTGTGGAAAGGGAAGGAAAAGTGTATTTTTATTGGCGCCGCGCGCCGCGGGAAAACCCGCCGTCTGCCGTACAATACCCCCGATGATTGCGCACCTTCGAGGAACGCTGCTGGCGAAGCGCCCGAACCAGGCGATCGTGGAAGCTCACGGAGTCGGCTATGACGTTTCGATCAGCGTACCGACGTTCACGGAAATGCCCGCGGCCGGCGCTGACGTCGCGCTCCACATCCACACCCATGTTCGCGAGGATGCGCTAAGTTTGTACGGATTCTTGCGTCTGGCCGAGAAACACCTTTTTGAGAAGCTGCTGACCGTAAGCGGAATTGGTCCGACGCTCGCGATCAAGATCCTGAGCGGCATGCCCGCCGACGAGATGGTGGGAGCGATTCGCGGAGGCGACCTGACGCGGCTCACGCGCATTCCAGGCATCGGCAAGAAGACGGCGGAGCGCATGGTGCTGGAACTGCGCGACAAACTGCCAGTTGCTGGAGCGTCCGAAATGAGTGCGCCGCAGGCCAGCTCGGTCGAAGAAGATGTCATTTCCGCCCTGGTCAATCTGGGCTATCCGCGGGCGGCGGCGGAGAAGGCGCTGCTGGCGGCGCGGAGCGGAAAAAGTCCTCAGAGTTTTGACGTGCTCTTTCGCGAGGCGCTGGGATCGCTGTCGAAATGATTTCGCGTTAGGCGGGACAAGCCACACATCCCTGTAGAGACGCGGCTTGCCGCGTCTCCCGCGGGCTCTTGCGGAAGAGGCGCGCGTGGTTCGAGCACGCGCGCGTGAGACGGGGCAAGCCCCGTCTCTACACTAGGACTCAGCCTCATGCAGACCCTGGGAGGTCTTGTGCGCCGACGGTCCGTTCAAATCATTCTGCTGGTCCTGGGCATCATGGCCGCGTTCTTCATTGCCATCCCGCGACTGGCGGACGAGAACCAGAATAAAGTTGTGAGGAAGCCGCCCTACGCGGCATCCGCGCGGGCGCTGCATTTGCACCAAGAGCTCACCATCGCCGATCTTCACGCTGATTCACTTCTGTGGGGCCGCGATCTGCTGGAGCGCGGCGCCTACGGCCACGTCGACATTCCGCGCCTCGCGGACGGCAACGTTGCCTTGCAAGTGTTCTCGCTTCCCACCAAGAGCCCAGCGGGCCTGAACATTGACCGCAACGACGACAAGAACGACCAGATTTTCTGGCTGGCAATTGTGGATCGCTGGCCTCC
>JBGPFV010000240.1:0-4742 GCA_041483535.1 Terriglobia bacterium
CTTGGCGGAGGCGGTGCCTTTTGTGCGTTCGAGACGATAGACCTTGCCGTCAGGCGCGGTCGCGGCGTAGACGATGCCGTTCTGATCATTCTTATCGTCGTTCTTGACGACGACCAGCGCCTGCACCTGCAATTCCTGCGGCTCGAAGATGGTCGCGACTTGACCGTCCGGCGTGATGCGATAGACGCGCGCGGGCGATCCCGCAGCCGCGTACACATTGCCCGCCGCATCGGATGCAATCGACCAGATATAGGTCGAGGGCGTGGTCGCCAACGCTTTAAAGGCCGGGGCAAGTTCGAGCCCGCCCTCGCTGCGCAGGGCGATGCCTTTGGCCGTGCCCTTGACCAATTCTTCGAATTTGGATTGCTCCCAGGTCCGGGTGCCCTCGGCAAGGGCGAAGGTGGCAAGCGCAAAGCTGAAAAAAATAAGTGCTGCTGGGAGAGCAAACGTCCTACGCGTCAAAATTTATACCTCCGTTAGAAGTACTTGAATTGTCATCCTGAGCGAAGCGAAGGACCTGCTGTCTTCTGCGCTGAGAAAAAGCAGGTCCTTCGCTTCGCTCAGGATGACTAAATTTAGGGGGTGCAGGATATCATGCGGCAAATTTACGCCGGCTACTTGATGTTAATCGTCAGCATCTGCGCGCCCGACACAACATAGTCCAGCGCATCGGTGGAAGCTTCACCGACCGACGATTCCCCGAGCACGACCATGTCCTGGGTGCCGCGCATGTTGTCCATGACGTTCATGATGGAAAGCGGCAGCGTCGGCATCACTTTGTCGGCAACCATGGCTTCGGGATCGGACCCGATCAGCGAAACATACACGCGATCGTTGGAGCGCTCTTTGTTCAGCAATGCAATCGTCGGCGCCAGGCCCAGACCACGGTTCATCATTGGTGTCCCGCGGTGCACGCGGTCCAGCGTGTCTCCGTCGCTGACCAGGATGCGCAGCGTTCCCTTCGAAGTCGAAGTCGGAATCCGTATGGGAATCTGGCGCACCAGCCGCTCACCGCGATAGGGACGAATCACGGTCTCTACCGTAATCATGTCGCCGGGCCGGGCTTCGCTCACGTCGGTGCGCGAAGCTTCCAGGCGCGCCGAGCGCCGTTCGCGGACCAGATCGAAATCGAGCTTCACCCCCTGAATGTCGGGAGTGTCGAAGGAATTGGTATAGATGCGTCCAAAGCGGTCGCCGATGGTGGCCGCCGCCAAAGCCGCCGCCGGCTGACCGTTGTCTTGCGGAGCAAACATGTTGCGCAGCGTGACGTCGGGGTAGCCTTTCACGCGGAGCACGCCGTTCATACGGTACGTAATGTCCTCGCCGTATTCGTTGGTGCCGTGCAGCGCATTGAACACGGTGGCCATCATGGCCAGCGGACTCAGCCGCGCGTTGTTCAGAATCTCGTAGTGAAATTCTTTTGTCGCCGCCCCCGGTCCTTCCGTGTGCATGGCGACGGTCACCGGAATCATTTTCGACTCGCGCCCTGGCACGCCCATGATGCCGTTCTGGCGGTCCTGCACGAACGCGCCCACCGTCTCGGTCGTGTTCACGATCTTAAACGCATTGAGGGGCGAGGGCACCGTGGCCAGCACCGTAGCCTTGGTCATCGGCAAGTCCACTTCACCAAACTGCAACAGCGGATGTCCGCAGGCCAGCAAATGCTCCGTATCGACGTAGGTCACCGTGCACGTGGCGGCAATATCCATATCGCCGCGTACCAGCACGGCGCTCACCGCCGATCCCGGTTCGATCGGTTCCGGCTGCTTGCGATCGCTCGCCGAGCCAATGCCCATCACCGGAACAATGCCCGCCGCGGCGAATTGCGACCCGTAGCGCTGCAAGGTCTCGTCGGAAAAGCCGTTGAACACCAGAGGCGTTTCGATGGGCTTCAGATAATTGCCGTAGTTTTCCGCCGGCGTGCCTGCATTTTCGCCGGGACTCGCGGTCCGCGTGCTCCCGCTCTGGTTCTGGGGATTGGCGGAGGGAGCAGGGACGGCGGGAGTATTCGAAGCGGGCACATTGCGACGCGCCCCCGGACGACGATCCAGCGCATTGATCTCCAGCATCTCCTCGATCGGCGTCACCCCCGCGATCGGTTCCTTCGAAAACTCACCGATGCGGAAGGCCAACGCCCCCGCCAGCTTGCCGTCGAAATAAACCGGACTTCCGCTCATACCGGCAACCACGCCCGTATATTCCGGCTTGGTACCGTGCAGACGCACCAGGATAATGTCGCCCTTGGGCCCGTTCACGTTGCGCATCACGCCCAGAACTTCCACGTCCATCGCTTCCGGCTTCACCCCTTGGAACACGGTGAGCGCCGTGCCCTTCATACCCTCGTGAATCTGATCGAGCGGCATGATGGCCGCAGTAACGATGGCAGTATTAAGGACGGCGGGCGCCGCCGTTTCCGGTTTGGCAATCTCTTGTGCAGGAAGCGTGAGGGAGAACGAGAAACACAAAACGACGGCGAGTGCGCGCGCGACTTTACCCATGAACAGCCCCGGAGGTGACAAAATGGCCTCGCTGTTTGCTTAGACTCCGCGTGCTAAGAAAAGGTTCGCCAGGGGAGGAGACGTTCTTTTAAGACCCGCAAAATATCCCAACTGCGGAGTTCTTGCATCTATACTAGCACAGAAGTTTTCGAGGACTTAGCTATGTTTTCTAGTGTATTTGGCGGGCAAACCCGGCTTCTGCCGCCTTCGGGTGCCCCATTCAAGCTCCGCTTGGGTGCGTGTAAGCGTGTGCTCCTGCTGGCGTTGGTTCTTCTCTGGACCATTGCTCCCAGACTCCAGGCGCAGACCCAGGACACGCCGCAGCAGCCTCCGGCGAATCCGAATCGGCAAGAGGCTCCGCCCGAAGCCGGTGGGCCGCAGAACGACGTCGGACCGTATGTGGTCCCCAAGAAGAAGGTAGAGCCGCCGCCTCCCGCCCCCGAAAAACCCAAAAAGATCGAGGGCATGCCCGACTACTCGATCACCGTGCAGGTGCCGCTGGTGAACCTGGATGTGCTCGTCACCACCAAAAACGGTCAGACCATCCCGGGCCTCAAGAAAGAGAATTTCAAGATTTTGGAAGATGGCGCGCCCCAGACGATTTCCACCTTCAATCAAACCACGGCTCCCATCACCGCGGTGCTGCTGGTGGAGTTTGCCTCCACCAACTACGACTTCATGGTCGAGGCCTTGAATGCATCCTACGCATTCGCGAACACCCTGAAGAAAGACGACTGGGTGGCGGTCATTTCCTATGACATGAAACCCTACATTCTTGCGGATTTTACCCAGGACAAGCGCGCCGTTCAGGCCGCGCTGAACCAGTTGCGCATTCCGGGTTTCTCGGAAACCAACTTGTTCGACGCCCTGTTCGACACGCTCGACCGCGTCGATCGCATCGAGGGCAAGAAGTACATCATTCTGGTGACCACCGGAGTCGACACTTTCAGCAAGCTCACGTTGGACAAGATCCTCAAGAAGATCAAGTCCACGAAAGATGTCACCATCTACCCGATCAGCGTCGGCTTCGCGGCCCGCGAATACTGCGAAGTGAACCATTGCCGTACCCGCGGGATCATACCGGTCGGCAACATGGACTACCTGCAAGCCGACAACGAGATGAGGACGTTCGCCAGCCTGACGGGGGGGCGCGCTTACTTTCCTCGCTTCGAAGGGGAGTTGCCGGGGATGTTTAACGACATCGGAGCCGACATCCGCAACCAGTACAACATCACTTACCACCCCACCAACTCCAAGCAGGATGGCACCTATCGCAAGTTGAAAGTCGAACTTCAGGCGCCGGACGGCGGCCCGCTGAAGGTTCGCGACCAGAAGGGCAAGGACGTGAAGTACATCGTGTACACACGCGAAGGGTACACGGCAAAGCACACGGTGGAGTAGGCAGAAGAAATCGGGTCATCGGGTGATCGGGCCATCGAAAGTCAGATGCATTTGAACTTAGATCAGCCGATGACCCGATCACCCAATGACCCGATTTCTTCGCACTGCGCCCTACCGCCCGCCTGATTTACAATCCTCAGTTCCCCCTCAGGAGAAACCGCCGTGATCCCACGCTACACCCGGCCCGAGATGGCTCGCATCTGGAGCGACGAAAATCGCTTCCGCACCTGGCTCGCGGTCGAAGTCGCCGCCACCGAAACCCTCGCCGCCGCCGGCATCGTGCCGAAAGATGCCGCCAAGGCGATCCGCGCCCGCGCCGACTTCAACGTGGACCGCATCTTTCAGATTGAAGCCGAGGTCAAACACGACGTCATCGCCTTCACCACGGCCGTCGCCGAAATCGTGGGCCCGCACGCCCGCTGGTTTCACTATGGCCTGACCTCGAACGATGTGGTCGATACGGCGCAGGCGTTGCTCATCCAGCAGGCCTCGTCGCTGATCTCCGGCGACCTGGAACGTCTCGCCCAGGCGCTCGAACGCCGGGCGTGGGAGTTCAAAGACACGCCCATGATCGGGCGCACCCACGGCATCCACGCCGAACCCATCACCTTCGGCTTCAAGATCGCCAACTGGTATTCGGAGACCGGGCGCAACCTCGCGCGCTTCCAGGCCGCCGCCGAAGATCTGCGCGTCGGCAAGTTCTCGGGCGCGGTAGGAACGTTCGCCCACCTCACGCCCGAACTCGAACAGAAGATGTGCGCGCGCCTGGGATTGAAGGCCGCCGCCGTGTCGTCGCAGGTAATTCAGCGCGACCGCCATGCCCACTACCTGGCGACGCTGGCC
>JBGPFV010000241.1:0-4732 GCA_041483535.1 Terriglobia bacterium
GACCTGCGCCGCCAATTCGGATGGAAATTCTGGGCCATGATCAGCGGCGGCGCCGCCCTCGATCGCGAGACCGAAGAATTCTGGCATCGCCTGGGATACGCCGTGGTTCAGGGATACGGATTGACCGAGACCACTTCGCTGATCAGCCTGAATCATCCTTTCCACACCAGCCGCGGCTCCGTCGGCAAGGTTCTGCCCGGGCGCGAAATCAGGTTGGCGGACGACGGCGAAATTCTGGTGCGAGGTAGCGGCGTTGCCAGCGCCTACTGGGACGGACGCGAACTGCAATCCGTTGCCGGCGATGAGGGCTGGTATCGCACCGGCGATCTGGGCGCGCTCGACGAACAGGGCAATCTTTTTTTCAAGGGCCGCAAGAAAGAAGTGATCGTCACGTCCGCCGGCATGAACATCTATCCCGAAGACCTAGAAGCGGCGCTGCGGCAGCAAAAAGAAGTGCGAGATTGCGTGGTCGTGGGGCTCGAGCGCGGCGGAAATGCCGAGCCCTGCGCCGTGCTGATCCTGCGCGACCGCACTCCGGACGTGTCAGGCGGCGCCACGGCGCAGGCCGTCGTTGTGCGAGATATTGTCCAGCGTGCCAACGCAACGCTGGCCGAGTATCAGCGGATGCGCGCTTGGTTCGTCTGGCCTAACGAGGATTTCCCGCGCAGTTCCACACAAAAACCGCGCCGCAACGTGATTCGCGATGCGGTCGAAGCGGCCCTCAGCGGACAAGCGCCCGCGAACGCAGCCAGCCCGTTATCCGAACTGTTGACACGAATCACGGGCCGCGCAATGCAGAGCCTGACGCCGAACGCAAACTTGGAAAGCGGACTCGGGCTAAGTTCCCTGGAGAGAGTCGAACTACTCAGCGCCCTCGAAGACCGCTACCAGGTTGATCTGAGCGAAACCAGGTTCGCGAATGCGGCAACTGTCGGCGACCTGGAAGCACTGCTGCAAGGAACTCACCGCGACCGCCACGAAGTTCACTATCCCCACTGGGTCTTAAGCTGGCCGACCACGTGGGTGCGTCTCGCTTCTCACTATTTGCTGGCACGGCCGGCAATCCTTCTTCTGGGATGGCCCCGCGTGACTGGGGGTGAAAACCTGCGTGGCGTTCGCGGGCCGCTGCTCGTCATCTCCAACCACGTGGCCGATGTCGATGTCGGCTTCATCCAGACGGCGCTTCCCGCGCGCCTGCGCCACAAACTGGCGACGGCAACCGGCGGCGAGGCGCTGGAACGGTTGCGCTCGCCCGCTCCGGACCGCGTCTGGTTCAAACGAATTTACGACCGCGTGCAGTGGGTGCTCGGGGTCGCCCTGTTGAACCTGTTCCCACTGCCGCGACAGTCCGGTTTCCGCAAAAGCTTTGCTTATGCCGGAGAAGCCGTCGATCGCGGCTACAGCGTGCTGGTGTTTCCCGAGGGCAAGCACACGACGGACGGCAGGCTTGGCCCGTTCCGCAGCGGAGTCGGCCTGCTCGCCAACAATCTGCGCATCCCCATACTCCCGATCCGCATTGATGGTCTGTTTGAAATCAAGAAAGCCGGAAAGAAGATTGCGGCACCCGGAAAGATTCAAGTGCGCATCGGCAGACCGATGCAGTTCGCTCCCGAAATCGATCCCGAAGAAATCGCGCGGGCCTTGCAAAAAGCGGTTGAGAACCTGTAGGGCGCAAGCAAGTTTGCGAAACAATTTCCAGAATTGAGTACCCAGCCCCTACGGCTGGATTCATGGCGATTTGGTTTCTGGGGACTGCCCGAAAACGAGTTCTCGCGCACACTCTAGAGCGTCGCAGTCTGTTCTCGCCGTCGCGCCTGTATTTCGATATAGACGTTGATCAGCGAAACTGCGGCCGGCGTCACGCCGGGAATGCGCGAGGCCTGGCCGAGCGTCTGCGGGACGACTTTCCCGAGCTTCTCCTGCAGTTCGCGCGACAACCCACTCACCGCCTGGTAATCGAACCAATCCGGAATGCGGCGCTGCTCGGCCTTCTTCAGGCGGTCGATGGCACGCTGCTGCTGATCGAGATATCCCGCATACTTGATTTCAGTCTCCACCGACTTAAGCTCGTTGCGGATTTCGGAAGAAAGATAAAACGGAGCGGAATGAACCTCAGGACCGCTAACCGCAGAGGGCGCAAAGTTCGCCGAGGAACTTCTTTCGAAAAACGCTGGCGCGAGATCCCGTAGAACCGGCGCCAGTAGCTCGATGACGATTTCCGGCCGCTTCAGCAGTTGGGCCAGCGGCTGGCCGAGCGCGGAGGATAGGTCTTGCGGGCTGGTTCCGTCGCCGGCAGGGGCCGAACTGCGCTCGACCGGCAAGCCCAGAGCGGCCGTCCCTACGCGCGCCGCCATGGTTGCCGTCAGCTTCGTTTTATCCAGCAGTTGCTTCACTTCCTTTAGCCGCCGTTGCTTCGCCTCGAACTCCGCCCACGCTTCATCCGGGATCAGCCCGACGCGACGTCCATGCGGAGTGAGGCGCCGGTCGGCGTTGTCGATCCGCAGATGCAAGCGGAACTCCGCCCGCGAGGTAAACATCCGGTAAGGCTCGTTGGTGCCTTTGGAAATCAAGTCGTCGATCAGAATGGCCGTGTACGCCTCGGTGCGATCAAGCACCAGCGGAGACTCTTTCTTCACTTTCAGCGCCGCGTTGATTCCCGCCATGATTCCCTGGCAGGCCGCTTCTTCGTAGCCTGACGTCCCATTGATCTGCCCGGCAAGAAACAGCCCGGCAATCTTCTTCGTTTCCAGCGTGCGCTGGAGTTCCGTGGGATCGATCGAGTCGTACTCAATGGCGTACCCGGGCCGCATCATCTCCGCGTTTTCGAGCCCCGGAATCGACTTCAGGATCGCCAGTTGCACATCGATCGGCAGCGAAGTGCTCATGCCGTTGACGTAGATCTCGTGCGTGTTCAGGCCCTCGGGCTCCAGGAAGAGCTGGTGCGTCAGTTTGTCGGGGAACTTGACAATCTTGTCTTCAATCGACGGACAATACCGCGGTCCTGTCGAATGAATCTGCCCGCTGTACATCGGCGAGCGATGCACGTTCTCGCGAATGATGCGATGCGTCTCTTCGGTGGTGAAGGCGATGTAACACGGCACCTGGGAGTCGTGATGGGCAACGCGCCGGGTGCGAAAACTGAAGGGAGTGGGATCCAAATCGCCGGGCTGCCGCTCGAAGCGCGACCAGTCAATGGTGCGGCCGTCGAGGCGCGGAGGCGTGCCGGTCTTGAGGCGGCATCCGCGCAGGCCTAGCTTCTTGAGCGCTTCGCCCAGCAGAACGGCGGCGGGCTCTCCCGAACGTCCCGCCGGATACTGCTGCTCGCCGCAGTGGATCAGCCCGTTAAGAAAAGTTCCGGTCGTAATGATGACCGTTTCCGCCGAGACGCGGCGGCCATCGCGGAGCAGGATGCCGCGAATGCAGTTGCCAGTTGCCGGTTGCCAGTTTCCGGTAACTTCTGCTGTGGCTGAGTGCTGAGTGCTGAATGCTGAATGCTCGTCGCTCTCCACAATCACATCCGCCACTTCCGCCTGCTTGATCTTCAGGTTCGCCTGCGACTCCAGCACTTCGCGCATCTTCAGGCGGTAGGCCTGTTTGCAGCACTGCGCCCGCGGCGACCAGACGGCGGGTCCGCGCGAAGTGTTGAGCAGGCGGAATTGGATTCCGACGGCGTCCGTGATTTCGCCCATGATGCCGCCGAGCGCATCCACTTCGCGCACCAGATGCCCCTTCGCAATGCCGCCGATGGCGGGATTACAAGACATTTGCGCGATCAGATCGATGTTCAAGGTATAGAGAGCGGTCTTCAGCCCCATGCGAGCGGCCGCCATTGCGGCTTCGCATCCGGCATGGCCGGCGCCCACCACCACCACCTCGAAATGTTCTGAAAAGTGCATGGGTTCCCAAATGGTTACTACAACTACCAGTATTCTGGCCCAGTGGAGGAATCGAAGTACGATAATTCTAGCAAGCAAGGCCTATTGGAGGGCAGGAGCCATGCCGAACCGCGCCAAAGTGGTGGTGGCCTACCTCGATGGCCGCAGGCTCAGGGGCTACACCAACGATTTTTCTCCGGTGCGCGACCAGTTCATCCTGTTTCCCGACGGCGTCGATTCCAAACCAGGCGATCGCGGAACCCCGGTTCGGATTGCGGAACTGAAGGCCTTGTTCTTCGTTAAGGATTTTGCCGGAGATCCGGCCTACCAGGAACTCCCCAGCAGTTCTCCCCTCCCAGGGAAGCGAATCGAGGTCATTTTCTCCGATGGCGAGAAGCTTATGGGCTCTTCGGTAGCCTACAACCCGAAGAATCTGGGTTTTTTCATGCAGCCGGCAGACCCGGCCGGCAACAACGAGCGAATCTTCGTCGTGAACCGCAATGTCAAGCAGGCGAAGGCGCTTTGAAAAGGCGGAGCCCCGGCAAAGCTCATGAAGGCCGCTCAACTTAGCGCCGACGTACTATCCTCAACCTTCTTCCGTAACTTTTCTCCCGGAAACATCATTACAGTTGGCAGCGGTACCCCACTCGGTTTGTAAGCGGTAAAACATGGCCTGCCTTGGAAATCGTGGCATGTGACCATGATGACAAATTGATGAGTCGCGATCTGTTCTGCCCTATCGCCAGGAACGGAATAAATAATCCGTCCTAGTTTTCCCTCCCCGCGCTCCAATCTCCGAGTCAAGACTTGTGGCATCAACAGATTCTCGTTTGTCAGGGTTAATACCTCTGAGCCAA